>JACDER010000093.1 GCA_013816275.1 Actinomycetota bacterium
GATACGCGGTCGCCTCGATGAAGAGGACGTCACCGCCGACGGCGGTCACGGCGAGCCCGGTTGCGACGCCCGGGTCGGCCGTGCGCTTCCGGACCTCGCCGGGGAATCGGCGCGGCCCGAGCCACTCGCGCACGAGCGCCTCGTCTGCCCGGATCGTGCCCTCCTCGCCCTCCGCGATCGCACGGGCCGCCTTCCGGCAGAGCGCGGCGATCTGCCGCTCGAGGTTGCGGACACCTGCCTCGCGGGTGTACTCGCGGATGACGAGCCTGAGAGCGTCGTCCTCGAATTCGACCCGGCCGGCCTCGAGCCCGTGAGCCTCGAGCTGCTTCGGCACGAGGTACTTGCGGGCGATTCCGAGCTTCTCCTCCTCGGTGTAGCCGGAGAGCTGGATCACGTCCATGCGGTCGAGCAGCGGTGCCGGAATCGTCTCCACCTGGTTCGCGGTGCAGATGAAGAGCACCTGCGAGAGGTCGAAGGGGAGATCGAGGTAGTGGTCGCGGAAGCTCTTGTTCTGCTCGGGATCGAGCACCTCGAGCATCGCGCTCGCCGGGTCGCCGCGGAAGTCGGCGCCCATCTTGTCGATCTCGTCGATCAGGAAGACAGGGTTCTTCGACTCCGCGTCCCGGAGGCCGCGGATGATCGTGCCCGGCATCGCGCCGACGTAGGTGCGCCTGTGCCCGCGGATCTCGGCCTCGTCCCGGACGCCTCCGACAGAGATGCGGGCGAACTCGCGACCGAGCGTGCGGGAGATCGACTTTCCGAGCGATGTCTTGCCCACGCCGGGCGGCCCGACGAAGCAGAGGATCGGCCCCGAGACGTCGCGCTTCAGCTTCGCGACTGCGAGGAACTCGATGATCCGTTCCTTGACCTTCTCGAGGTCGTAGTGGTCCTCGTCGAGCACCTGCCGCGCGTGCTCGAGGTCCAGGTTGTCCTCGGTCGTCTTCGACCAGGGCAAGGTGAGGATCCAGTCGAGGTAGGTGCGGATGACGCCGTACTCGGCCGCCGCGGGCGGAAGGTTCTCCAGCCGCGAGAGCTCACGCGTGGCCGCCTTGTGGATCTCCTCGGGAAGCTCGGCTTCCTCAATTCGGGCCCGGAGCTCGGCGATCTCGGCCTGCTGCTCGTCGCCCTCTCCGAGCTCCTCCTGGATCGCCTTCAGCTGCTGGCGGAGGAAGAACTCGCGCTGCCCCTTCTCCATCTCCGACTGCATCTGCGACTGGATCTTGCTGCCGAGCTCGAGCAGCTCCAGCTCGCGGTTCAGCAGCCGCAATAGCTCCCGTAGCCGTTCCTCGACGTTTGCGGTCTCGAGCAGCCGCTGCTTCTCCTCGGTCTTGATCCGCAGCAAGGAGGCGACGAAATTGACCAGCGCGCTCGGCTCGTCGATGTTGGCGAGCGCGATCTGGAGCTCCTCGGGCAGGTACGGAACCAGCGCGATGATGCGCTGGAAAAGGGTCTGGACGTTGCGCATGAGCGCTTCGACCTCGTCGGACTCCACCTGGACGTCGGGCTCCTTGGTGATCTCTCCGACCAGGTACGGCTCGTCCTTGACGCGCCGCTCGATCCGAATGCGCTCGAGACCCCGGACGAGGATCCGCAGTGTGCCGTCGGGAACCTTGATCATCTTGTCGACGATCGCGGCCGTTCCGACCTCGTACAGGTCGTCCCAGCCCGGCTCGTCCACCTCGTCGTCTCTCGCCGTGACGAGCGCGAGGATGCGCGGCTCGTCGGAGACGACGTCGTCGATCAACCGGACGGAGCGGTCCTGGCCGATCGCGAGCGGGGTCAGCGAGCCGGGGAAGACGACCGTCTCCTTGAGGGGCAGGACGGCGAGCGTCGAGGGGATCTCGATCTCGTCCGGCTCGGGCAGCTCGACGTCGAACAGGGCTTCGCTCATGCGAGCCTCTTCACGATGATCGGCACGCGCCCGTGGGGGGCGGGTCGGGCCATGATCGGGAACACGATCTTGAGCAGGCCCTGCTCGTAGGACGCCGTTCCATTCTGCGTCTCGACGTCGTCGGTGAGTGCGATCCGCCGCTCGAAGGGGCCGTAGTCGATCTCCATCTGCTGGTAGACCTGGCCGCCCGTCCTCGCTCGAGGGCGCCGGCGCTCGCCGCTGACCTGGAGCGAGCGGTCCGAGGCGATCACATGCACCGTCTCGGGATCGATTCCGGGCAGCTCGACGACCACGACCAGCTGGGCGGGATCGACGGTGCGGAAGCAGTCGACAGCGGGCCGGAAGCAGCGGCGCGCGGAGAAGCGCGGCGCGCGCCAGACCTCGTTGAAGAGGTCCTCCAGCTCGTTCCGCAGACGGTCGATGTCCTTACGTGCAGTCACAAGGAAAGGGTACCTCCCGGTACGCAGCCGACCGACCTCAGATAACTTAGTGCTCCCTAACTTATGGAGCGGCTGACGAGGCTAATGATCCGCTTCCGCTGGGCCGTCCTCGCGGCCTGGCTGGTTGCGCTCCTCGCCGGAGGATTCGCGAGCACCAAGCTGAGCGGCCTCCTGGCCAACAGCTTCACGGTTCCCGGAACCGACTCGGAGCGCGTGCGGGAGGTGCTGTCTAGCGACTTCGGCGACCGCAGCGACGGAAGCTTCACGGTCGTCTTCCAGGTTCCGGGTTCCTCGGACACGAAGCTCAGCAGAGACCTGCAGGAGAGCGTCGATCGAGCCGCGCACGTCGTTCCGACCGCGCACGCCACCGAGCTGCGGGCGGGAGGACCGCATCTCCTGTACGGAGACGTGACGTCGAGATTGACGCTCTCCGATGCGAAGGGGTACTCGGACGACCTGCTGAACGCGATCGGGCAGCCCCCCGGCGTGCACGCCTACGTGACCGGGGCGGCGGCGATCCAGGCCGGCCTCGATCCGATCTTCAACTCCGATCTCGCCCGAGGAGAGTCGATCGCGCTGCCGATCGCGCTGCTCGTGCTGCTGGCCGTCTTCGGGCTCTCGTGGGCGATCACGATGCCGTTCATCTTCGCCGGCTCGACGATCATGGGGACGCTCGGGATCGTCTATCTGCTCGCCCACGAGATGACGATGGCGACCTACGTGACGAACCTCGTCCAGCTGATCGGGCTGGGGATCGCGATCGACTACTCGCTGCTGATCGTGTACCGCTTCCGGGAGGAGCTCGAGCGTCCAGGCTCGGTGGACGACGCGATCGTGCGGACGATGGCGACGGCGGGCCGCGCCGTGATCTTCTCGGGCGCTACCGTCGCGATCGGGCTCGCCTTGCTGCTCGCGATGCCGATCCCGTTCATGCGCTCGATGGGAGTGGGCGGTTTTCTCATCCCGCTGGTCTCGGTCGCCGCCGCGGCAACGCTCCAGCCGGCACTGCTCGCCATCTACGGCCGGCGCGGCACGAAGCGGGTCCACGTCGCCGCCTTCCTGCGCGAGCGGTTTCACGTGCCGTTGCCTGCGTTCAGGGGCACGAGCGATCCCGAGCAGGGCTTCTGGGCCCGGCTCGCGCGGGCGATCATGCGGCGGCCGGTCCTCTTCCTCACGGTCGGGGTAGCGCTGCTGCTGGCCGCCGCCGTGCCGGTCTTCGCCCTCCAGCTCACACCGGGCAGCGTCCACGGGATTCCCAGGTCTCCGCAGGCCGTGCGCGGCTTCGACCTGCTGACGAAAGCCGTCGGCCCAGGCGTCGTCTCGCCTTCGCAGGTGCTGGTCGACGCCGGCCCGCGTGGGAACGTCCTCTCGCAGCAAACCCAGCAGGCGGTGGGGCAGTTCATCCAGCGCGTTCAGGCTGACCCGGAGATCGCTCACGTCTTCTACACGCCGGGAGGGCGGTTCGTCGACCCCTCCCACCGCTACGCGCAGGTGATCGTCGCCGGAAAGCACGAGTACGGTGACGAGCCCTCCCAGCGCTTCGTGAAACGGCTACGGAGCCGGATCATCCCGTCGGTCACCTGGCCCAACGGGGTGGTCGTGAGGGCCGGCGGCGGCCCACCTCAGGGGGTGGACTTCCTCCACCGGTCGTACAGCACCTTTCCCTGGCTCGTCGTGGGCGTCCTCGTCCTGACCTACTTCCTGCTGCTGCGCGCGTTCCGGTCGCTGATCCTCCCGCTCAAGGCCGTGATCCTGAACCTGCTCTCGGTCGCGGCCGCGTACGGGATGCTCGTGATCGTCTTCCGCTGGGGCGCGGGGAAGGAGATCGCGGGGCTGTACCAGTTCTCCCAGATCGAGGGCTGGATCCCCATCTTCCTGTTCGCGATGCTGTTCGGGCTCTCGATGGACTACGAGGTGTTCCTCGTCACCCGGATGCGGGAGGCCTGGGACGAACGAGGCGACAACGCGCGCGCGGTCGCGGAGGGGCTCGAGCGCACGGGCCGGATCGTGACCGCGGCGGCGATCATCATGGTGGCCGCGTTCTCGGGCTTCGTCGCGGGGCGCGTGCTCGGGCTACAGGAGTTCGGAATGGGCCTCGCCGTCGCGATCTTCGTCGACGCGACGATCGTGCGCGCGCTGCTCGTGCCCTCCCTGATGGCGCTCTTCGGCCGTTGGAACTGGTGGCTGCCTGCGCGGGTCGCCAGGATCCTTCGCGTCAAGGCCTCACCGCTGCCGGCGGAACGCTAGGCCCGTCCTGCGGTTAGTGGACCGCGGCCCAGATCAGGAAGCCGAGGCCTACGGCCAGCGGGATGAAGGCCAGCCAGAGGACCTGGAACGCCCGCCGGTCGCCCGGCCTCGGGCCTGGCTCGGGCGTATACGGGTCACGCAGCGGCGCGGGCTGGCGCGGAAGCTCGTCCTCGCCTTCGATCACCTGGGGATCGTGCTGAACCTCGCGTTCCTCTCCCATCGCAGGCAGCCTACCCATACCATCTCGCCCCGATGGAGCTGAAAGGCCTGATCCTCGCGGGCGGCGCGGGAACCCGGCTTCGCCCGCTGACGTATTCGAGTGCGAAGCAGCTCGTTCCGGTCGCCAACAAGCCCGTGCTCTTCTACGGGATCGAGGCGATGCGCGACGCCGGTATCCGGGACATCACCATCGTCATCTCGCCGGGCCAGCCCGGCATGGAGATCCGCAAACGGGCCGGCGACGGCTCCCAGTGGGGCCTGAAGGTCGGGTACGTGGAGCAAGGCGAGGCGCTCGGGCTCGCGCACGCGGTTCTCACCGGCGAGGAGGCAATCGGCGAGTCGCCGTTCGTGGTCTACCTCGGAGACAACCTCCTGCGCGACGGGATCCAGACGATGGTCGAGCAGTTCAAGAGCTCGCAGCCGGAGGCTCTGATCCTTCTCCAGCACGTCGACGACCCACGGGCATTCGGCGTCGCCGAGCTCGACGGCGACCGCGTTGTCCAGCTGACCGAGAAGCCGTCGGAACCGCGATCCGATCTGGCTCTGGTCGGCGTCTACATGTTTCAACCGGGCATCTTCGACGTCTGCCGCTCGCTGGAGCCCTCGCCGCGCGGCGAGTACGAGATCACCGAGGCGATCCAGGCTCTGATCGACCAGGGCAAGCGCGTCGAGCCGCACGTCGTGACCGGCTGGTGGAAGGACACCGGGAAATGGGAGGACATGCTCGAGACGAACCGGCTCCTGCTCGACGCGATCGAGCCTCAGGTCGATGGCGAGCTGATCGATTCGCGAATCGAGGGACGCGTGTCGGTCGGCGAGGGCTCGACGCTCGAGCGCTGCCAGGTTCGAGGCCCGGTCGCGATCGGGGCCGGAGCGGTGCTCAAAGACGCGTACATCGGCCCGTATAGCGCGATCGCCGACGGCTGCCAGATCGAGCGCGCCGAGATCGAGAACTCGATCGTGCTCGAGAACTCGAAGATCACCGACCTGGAGCACCGGCTCGAGGGATCCCTGATCGGGCGGAATGTCGTGATCGGCGGGCAGAACTCGAAGCCGCGTGCCTACAGGATCCTGGTCGGCGATGACTCGAAGATCGGGATCCTGTGATCGAGGGAATCCAGCTCGTCCCGCTCCGCCGCTTCGAGGATGAGCGCGGATGGTTCATGCAGATTCGACAGGAGAGCTCGATGCCGAAGCCGACGAAGCAGACGAACGTCTCCTTCTCGCGCCGGGGTGTGATCCGCGGGTTGCACTACCACGAGCGTGGCCAGGATGACCTGTTCGTCTGTCTCCGCGGCACGGCTCGGGTCGTCCTGCTCGATCTCGAGAGCGGCGAGACGTTCTCGGTCGACCTCGGCGACGACAATCCGGTCGCCGTCTACGTCCCCGGGACGCTTGCGCACGGCTTCGAGGCAAT
>JACDER010000094.1 GCA_013816275.1 Actinomycetota bacterium
CCTCGGGCCTGCTCTACGCGGTGAACAGGAAGTACGCCGGGGCCGATCAGGAGCTCAGAGAGGGTGATGAGGTGGCGCTCATTCCGCCCGTCTCGGGCGGCTCCTTCCTCCTGAGCGAGGAGCCGCTCGACCTCACCGCGGCGGTCGCCGAGGTGTCGAACGAGCGCGCCGGCGCGATCGCGACCTTCGTCGGCACGACGCGGATCGACTCACGCGGACGCGTCGTGCAGCACCTCGATTACGAGGCCTACCCGGACATGGCAGAAGACGTTATGGAGCGCATCGCGCAGGATTTGAAATCCAAATATGAGCTGTGCGAGATCGCGATCCACCATCGCATCGGCCGCGTCGGGATCGGCGAGACGAGTGTCGTGATCGCCGTGTCGGCCCCCCACCGCCAGGACGCGCTGGCCGCCTGCCGCGACGCCATCGACACCCTCAAGGAGACAGTTCCCCTCTGGAAGAAGGAGGTCTACGAGGGCGGAGAGGAATGGATCGGGAGGGGCTCCTAGCTCTCCGGCGTGTGCCTCAGGACCAGCGTGGTCGTCTCCGTGAAGGAACTTTCCCCGCTGTTCGGGACGGGCTCGGTTCGCTCGTACGTCTTGGTGGCAACGGTGGCTCCGCCGACCCACGCCCAGCTCCCGAGCTTGAAGGAGGCGTACCCGTTGTCCGTCTCGGCGCGGTGGAGGAACGCGAAGACCGGGAAATACGTGTAGCCGTTCGGCGACGGCGAGTTCCCGCACGCGACCGTCGACTCCACCATTCCGGGATGCATCTCCAGCATGACGCCCGGCGCGCTCGCCCCGAGATCGATGTCGAGGTCCGCGACGACGAGAGGCTGCGACCCGTGGCCCGTCGCCGGACTGCAGGCACTGTGCCCGCCGCCCACGTGCTGAAGCGTCGCTGAGCCGCTGATGCGCGACAGGTCCGAGCTGACCTCGAGCTTGACCGTCGCGGTCACGTGCGTGTCGGCTGTCGCGCTCGGGATCACGACGGCGGTGTGACTGTCGTAGTAGTCGAGCTCGAAGTGAAGACACCTGCGCGCGCGCTCGAGCGCACTCGCCCCGGCGACGTGAATCCCGAACAGCCCGGCGAGCCGCTCGATCTTGAGCATCCTCTCGGCCTGGGTCAGGTCATGCGCGGCGCAGCGGTCCGACGCCTTGTCGAGCGCGTTCTGGAGGATCTTCGGCAAGAGGGCGAGGATCTCCGCCCGCTCCGCTTTGAACTCTCCGCCGAGACCCAGCAGCTCGACCTGTCGCAACCAGCCGAACGCGCTCGAGAGCGCGACGCCGGCCACCTGGTCGAGACGAAGCGCCCGCTTCATGACCGGCAGGACGTCGGCGGCGTAACGGACACGAAGGGCGGTGGTCGCCGTCGGAACGCCGTTCCAGGCTGCGCCCGGCCCCACGGCGGTGCCGACGCCGGAGAAGTGGACGACGCGGAGCTTGACCTGGCTTCCCGCCCGCGTGGAGGGATAACGGGAGATGTCCTTGCCGAGGCCGTACCAGGCAAGCGCCCGGGCGCCGGCCGCCCTCGAGGTCTGGACCATCAGCGTCGCCGCCTTCGCCAGCGCGAGCCCCTCGGGCCCGAACTGGACGCCCGCGGCGAGCCGGATCTTCTTCGGCTGGCCGCGCATCGCCGAGACGGGCGTCAGCGTGATCTCCGTTTCCTCGGCGAGCGCGCCTGCCGGGATTGAGAGGGTCAGGGTCGTCCCCCTTGCCGCCTGTGCGGTGATCGTGCCTCCCGCCCCGCCTATGGAGGCGCGTTCGCCTACCCGCCCGCGGCCAGCGAGACCGAGACGTTCTTCGGCTTCCGCGCCGGCCGCTTCTTGCCCGGCGCGGAGCCGGACGCTCCCGATGGTTGACCCCTTCCTCACCTACTTTCCCCACGCACAAGGTGCCGACAATCGGGAGGAACCGCAAGAGGTCCGTGTCCAGCTACCGTTGACCTCCGTGGAGCCGCTTCCGGAGCCGCAACGGGACTACGAACCGATCCAGCCCGAGCCTGCATGGCGGAGCCTTGCCCGGAAGCTTCTGGCGCCGCTCGCAGCCCTCGGAGTGATCCTCTACAAGTTCAAGTTCCTGATCTTCGCGGTCGCGAAGTTCAAGGTCTTCACCGTTGCGGCCTCGATGATCGTCTCCGTCGGCGCCTACGCGCTGCTCGGCGGCTGGTGGTTCGGAGTCGGCCTGGTCGGCCTCATCTTCGTCCACGAGATCGGCCACGTGATCGAGCTGCGCCGCCAGGGCATTCCCGCCTCGGCGCCCCTGTTCATTCCGTTCCTGGGCGCCTTCGTCGGAATGAAGCAGATGCCGAAGAATGCCTGGAAGGAGGCGCAGGTGGCGCTCGCCGGCCCGCTGCTCGGAACCGCGGGCGCCGCAGGAGTCTGGATCGTCGGCGTCGCGCTCGACTCGAACTTCCTGAAGGCAATGGCGTTCATCGGCTTTCTGATCAACCTGTTCAACCTGTTGCCTATCGTCCCGCTCGACGGAGGACGCGCGGTCGCCGCACTGCATCCATCCATCTGGATCGCCGGGCTCGCCGGCCTGGGGGCGATGGCGTACTTCTTCCCCAACCCCATCCTGCTGATCGTCCTCCTGCTGGGAGCGATGGAGGCCTGGCAGCGGTGGCGCACGCGCAACGCGCCGGAGCTCCAGGAGTACTACCGGGTGAAGCCCTGGCAGCGCGCCGCGGTCGCCACCGTCTACCTCGGCCTGGCCGCGTTCCTCGTGCTCGCGATGAACGCGACGCACGTCCCCCGCCACTTCTGATGCCTAGGGAGAGCGGGGACCGGCGAGTCCTCGAGCGAGTCGATCCGAATCTCGTCGAGCACGCGGCCGAGATCGGGTACGAGTTCCTCCAGGGGTTCAAGGCGGTCGATTCGATCGGCCGCCCGGCGGCGACCATCTTCGGCTCCGCCCGCATCCGCGAGGGCCACCCCATGTACGAGCTCGCGCGTCAGACCGGACGCCTGCTCGCCGAGGAAGGCTTCGCCGTCGTCACCGGAGGCGGGCCAGGCCTGATGGAGGCCGCGAACCGGGGAGCCCGTGAGGCCGGAGGGGTCTCCGTCGGCTTCCGGATCAAGCTGGCCCGGTTCGAGCCGGAGAATCCGTACCTCGACATCAGCGTCCTCTTCGAGCACTTCTACGCGCGCAAGACCATGCTCGTGAAGGCCGCCGAGGGCTACATCCTCTTCCCCGGCGGCTTCGGAACGCTGGACGAGCTGTTCGAGTCGCTCGTCCTGATCCAGACCGGCGAGGTCGAGCACTTCCCGGCCGTCCTGATCGGCCAGAGCTACTGGGAGGGAATGCTGGCGTGGATCCGCAGGCATCCGCTGGCCGAGTCGATGATCTCACCGGAGGACCTCGACCTCCTGTTCGTCACGAACGACCCCGCCGAGGCGGTCGAGACGATCGTCGACTGCTACCGGCGCAAGTGCGCGGAATCGCCCGCAGAGTCCGTGGCAGACGCGCAGTAGCGGTCGATCTCGGCGCGGATGACGTCGAGGCTCGAGCGCCAGAACTCCGGTGAGCGAATGTCGATGCCGAAGCGGGACGCGAGCGTGGCCGCGTCGGCGAGGCCGGTGGAGGAGAGCAGGTCGTCGTATCCCGCGCGGAGCTCATCCGGGTCGCTCTCGTAGCGGGCGTAGAGCCCGAGCCCGAACAGCAGCCCGAAGGTGTAGGGGAAGTTGTAGAACGAGCTGAAGTAGTAGTGCGGCTTCATCGCCCACATGTAGGGATGGAGAGCATCGCCGTCGAGGCCGTCCCCGTACGCCTCGCGCTGTGCCTCCAGCATCAACTCGCATAGCTCGGTCACGGAGAGCTCTCGCCGCGCCCGGCCTTCGAGGAGACCGCTCTCGAACTGGAAGCGGCTGAGGATGTCGACGCAGACTCCAGCGGCCTCCTGCAGCGACCCCTCGAGGATCTCGAGCTGCTCGGCCGGGGAGCCCTCCGCCTCCTGCAGCGCTCCCTCGCGCACGATCGTCTCGCAGAAGATGCTCGCCGTCTCGGCGAGCGTCATCGGGGTCCGCTTCTGGATCTCGGTGCGGGAGGCGAGGTTGACGTTGTGGTAGCCGTGCCCAAGCTCGTGCGCGAGCGTGGAGACGCCGTAGTAGGCCGGCGTGTAGTTGGCCAGGATCCTCGACTCGTCGCCGCGGACCGGCATGCAGAAAGCGCCGTCCCGCTTGCCCTCGCGCGGCTCGGCGTCGATCCAGTTCTCGCGGAACGCGCGCTCGGCGTACTCCCTCATTCGGTCGGAGTACGTGCCGAACTGCTCCACGATGAACTCGCGCGCGTCGTCGTAGCTCCACACTCGCCCCTCGCCGGGGAGCGGCGCGAACACGTCGTACCAGGCCAGCCGCTCGATCCCGAGCGAGTGCGCCTTTGCGTGGAAGTAGCGGCGATAGTCGGGGAGCGACTCGCGGACCGCCTCGAGCATGGCATCGAGCGTCTCCCGGTCGATCGCGTTCCCGAAGAGCGCCTGGTCGAGCGCGGAGCCCCACTTCCGGCGGGCCGAGAGGACGTTCGTCGCCCCCTTGACCGAGTTGATCGCCGCGGCGAGGGGCACGGCCGACTGCTCCCAGACCTCGAGCTCGGCCTCATATGCGCGCCGCCGCACGTCCCGGTCCGGGTTGGTCGCGAGGTTTCGGGCCTCGCTCATCGGAAGGCGGCGTTCTTCGCCTTCGAGCTCGAGCGTCACCATGAGCCGGGAAGTGACGTCGCCGTGCAACTTCCCCCAGGCTGTGGAGCCGGAAAGGGAGAGCTCGGCAGCGAGGTCCTCCTCGGCCTGCGACATCAGGTGCTGCGCGACGATCTGCGCGCGCCGGACGGCGTACTCGTGCTCGCGGGCCTGCTCCGAACGCGCGAGGAGCTCGTCGGCGTCGGCCGCACCCAGCCACGCGGTGATCCTGGTCTGGAGATTGGACATGCCGACCGACTCCTGCATGAGCTCGCTCAGACGAGCCTGCGCGGCGTCGTTTCGTGAATCGACGGAGACCTCGCCGAACAGGTAGGCCTCGAGGAGCGCATGGCGCTCGAGCAGCTCGTTGAGCTGTTCGATCACCGCGTCGAAATCCGAGTCGAGGCCGCCCGCGTCCACGAGCTCCCTCAGAGAGGCGGTATCCGCGCGGACGGTCTCCAGCGCAGACTGGAGCTCAGGGGACTCGGGGCCTGGGAAGAAGGGGGTCAGGTCCCAGTGCGGAAGTGCTTCCTGGACGGCCATGACGCCCAATCTAGACTCTTCGGCATGAGGCTGCGCGATCTCCCCTCGGTGGATGAGCTCGCGCGCGGCAGCGACGATCCTCTTGCCGTCGAGGCCGCTCGCCTCGTGGTCGAGCAGGCGCGCGCGGCGATCCAGGCCGGCGCCGACCCGGGGGATCTGCACGGGCATCTTCGCAACGAGCTTCGCTCGCTCCGGCAGGCGCGCCTGCGCCGCGCGATCAACGCGACGGGCGTGGTCGTCCACACGAACCTCGGCCGCGCCCCGCTTGCCCGGCAGGCGCTCGACCAGGTCGTCGAGACGGCGCGCGGGTACTCAAATCTCGAGTACGACCTCGAGTCCGGCGCACGCGGCTCCCGCCAGGACCACGTCGCGGGCATCCTCCGCCGGCTGACGGGGGCCGAGGCCGCTCTCGTCGTCAACAACAACGCGGCCGCGGTCATGCTTGCGCTGGCGGCGCTCGCCGAGGGGCGCGAGGTGCTCGTCTCCCGCGGCGAGCTGATCGAGATCGGCGACGGATTCCGCATCCCCGACGTGCTCGCGCGCTCGGGTGCGATCCTGCGTGAGATCGGGACGACGAACAGGACGCGCGCCGCCGACTACGACCGTGCGGTCGGCCCTGAGACGGCGCTCCTCCTCCGTGTTCACCAGTCCAACTTCCGTGTCCTCGGCTTCACGGAGCAGCCGAGCGTGAAGGAGCTCGCGGCGGTCGCGCGGCGCCACGAGCTTCCGCTCGTGGACGACCTCGGCTCGGGCGCCTTCTTCCCCTTCGAGGACGAGCCGTCAGCGCGCGACAGCCTGACGGCGGGCGCCGACCTCGCGTGCTTCTCTGGCGACAAGCTGCTCGGCGGCCCGCAGGCGGGCGTGATCGTCGGCCGAGCCGACCTGGTCGAGCGCCTGAGGCGCCATCCGCTGCAGCGAGCCCTGCGCGCCGACAAGCTCACGCTCGCCGCGCTCGAGGGAACGCTCCGCCTCTACCTCGATCCCGACCGGGC
>JACDER010000333.1 GCA_013816275.1 Actinomycetota bacterium
CGTCTACTTCCGGGCGGCAGCGAACACGGGCGCTCTCTACCACGTCGACCTCTATCTCGCCTGCCGTGAGCTCCCGGATCTTCCAGCGGGCATCTACCACTTCGGCGCGCACGACTTTGCGCTGCGGCGCCTGCGTGTCGGTGACTACCGAGGCGCGTTCATCGAGGCTGCTGGCGTCGAGCTATCGCTGGCTCAGGCGCCGGTCGTCGTCGCGAGCGCCTCGACCTACTGGCGCAACGCCTGGAAGTACCGAGACAGAGCCTACCGCCATGCCTTCTGGGACGGTGGAACGCTCCACGCGAACCTGCTTGCCGTGGCCGCCGCTCAGGGACTCGCAGCCAAGGTCGTCGCAGGTTTCGCGGATCGGGACGTCGAGCACCTTCTCGGACTGGACCCGGCTCGGGAAGGGGCTCTTGCCCTCGTTCCGCTCGCGAGAACGGCCGAGCCGCCAGTGCCTGCGCCGGACGCCCCCGTGCTGAACCTCGAGACCGAGCCGCTGTCTTCGAGAGAGATCGACTACCCGGCAATCCGCGAGATCCACAGCGCGTCGAGCCTCGAGCACGGGGAGGAGGTCGCACGCTGGCGCGGCGTGGTCCCTCCGCGTCCGGAGCCAGATCCCCTGGGCGAGCTCTTTCCGCTTCGCCCGCTCGCGGAGGCGGACTGGCCGGCCGAGCCGCTCGAGAGCGTCCTCCTCCGCCGGGGCTCGACGCGTCGTTTCGACGTCTCGCGCTCGCTCACCTTCGAGGAGCTTTCCACTGCGCTCGCCGTCGCGACCACTCCGATTCCAGCGGACTTCACGGAAGACCCGGAGTCGAGCCTGCTCGACCTCTACGTGATTGCACACGCGGTCGAGGGTCTGCCGCCCGGCGCCTACTACCTCCGGCGCGCGGAGCGGGCGCTCGAGCTCCTCGAGGAAGGCGAGTTTCGTGCGCTCGCGGGCCGACTCGGCCTCTTCCAAGAGCTTCCGGCCGCTGCCGGGGCGAACGTCTACTGCCTCGCGGATCTCGAGCCGGTCCTCGCCCGGTTCGGTAATCGCGGCTATCGGGCCGCTCAGCTCGAGGGAGGAATCGTCGGCGGCCGCATCTACCTCGCCGCCTACGCCCTTCGTTTCGGCGCCACCGGACTCACCTTCCTCGACGACGAGGTTACGGAGTTCTTCTCCCCTCACGCAGAAGGGAAGAGCGTGATGTTCCTGACGGCGCTCGGCCGCACCGCTCGACGGAGCCTGTGGGGTGCGCAAACTCAGTCGATGCATTCCTCTGGGTCGATGATGAGGATGCGCTCGAACTCGTGGATGCAGTCGACCGGGCAGACGTCGACGCAGGAGCGGTCTTTGATGTCGATGCAAGGCTCGGCGATGATGTACGTCATCCCCGACCCCGTTTACTGGGCCTGCGTCGCACCCGCCCCGTTTCCGAGCGTCTTCGTGACCGTGTGCAGGGCCTCGACGAGGCGGTCGATCTCCTCGGGGATCGTGTACAGGTAGAAGCTCGCCCGGTTCGTGGCGGCGACGCCGAGCCGGGCCATCAGCGGCTGACAGCAGTGGTGGCCGGCGCGGATCGCGACGCCCTCCCAGTCGAGGATCTGCGCGACGTCGTGCGGATGGACGCCCTCGAGCTCGAAGGAGACGATCCCGGCGCGCCGCTCCGCTGGCGGCCCAAAGACGTGCACCCCGGGCACCTCCGCCAGGCGCTCGAGCGCGTAGGCGACGAGGGTGTGCTCGTGCTCCTCGATCGCCTCGATGCCGATCTCGGTCAGGTAGTCGATCGCGGCGCCCATCCCGACCGCCTCGCCGATCGGCGGCGTGCCGGCCTCGAACTTGTACGGAAGCTCGTTCCAGCTCGTCTCCTCGACTGTGACCTTGCGGATCATCTCGCCGCCGAAGTTGAAGGGCGGCATCCGCTCGAGCAGCTCGGCGCGGCCCCAGAGCACGCCGACGCCGGTCGGGCCGCAGAGCTTGTGCGAGGAGAAGGCGAGGAAGTCGCAGCCGAGCTGCTGGACGTCGATGCGCCGGTGCGGCGCGGCCTGCGCCGCGTCCACGACCATGATCGCGCCCTGCTCGTGCGCCCAGGCAGCGAGCTGCTCGACCGGGTTGATCGTCCCGAGCG
>JACDER010000334.1 GCA_013816275.1 Actinomycetota bacterium
AGACCTCTGCGCGCGGCTTCTTCGGCGACCGCAGTCGCGAGCTCGGGCGCCGGCTCCTTGGTCGCCGGATCTTTGACGAACTCGATGGCGAGCATCATTCCGAGGCCCCGAACGTCCCCAATCGCCGGATAGCGCTCCTGCCACGACTCCATCCGGGAGCGGATCGCGTCGCCGAGCTCGGCTCCGCGCTCGACCAGCCCCTCGTCCTCGAAGACGTCGAGCACGGCGACCGCGGCGGCCTGGGCAACCGGGTTGCCGACGTACGTACCGCCGATCGCCGAATCGGCCGGGGCGTCCATGATCTCCGCGCGGCCAACCACGGACGACAGCGGCAGGCCGGCCGCGATCGACTTCGCGACCGTGATCAGGTCGGGCTCCACGCCCGCGTGCTCGATCGCCCACATCTTCCCGGTCCGGCCGTAGCCGGTCTGAACCTCGTCCACGACGAAGACGATCCCGTGCTCGTCGCACAGGCGCCTCACTCCGGCGAGGAACTCGGGTGGCGCGACGACGAACCCGCCTTCGCCGAGGACCGGCTCGATCACGACGGCGGCGACGTTCTCCGACGCGACCTGCGTCAGCAGCGCGCGCTCCAGGGCCGCCAGCGCCGTCACCACGTCCGGGCCTCGATAGGAGTGCGGGAACGGGACGCGATAGACCTCCGGCGCGAAGGGCCCGAGCCCGGCCTTGTACGGATGCGTCTTCGACGTCATCGTCATCGAGAGCATGGTTCGACCGTGGAAGGCGCCCTCGAAGCAGATCACGGCCTGGCGCTTGGTGTACGACCGCGCGAACTTGATCGCGTTCTCGACCGCCTCGGTTCCGGCGTTGAAGAAGGCCGCCCGCACCTCGCCCTGGATCGGCGTGAGCGCGATCAGCCGCTCCGCCAGCTCGACGTAGACCTCGTACGGGACGATCGTGAAGTCGGTGTGGCTGAAGCGCGCCATCTGCTCCTGCGCGGCGGCGACGACGCGCGGATGGGAATGGCCGACGTTCAGGCAGCCGACGCCGCCGGTGAAGTCGATGAACGTGTTCCCGTCGACATCGGTGATGGTCGCGCCCCGACCCTCGGCGATCACGACCGGCAGGTAGATCGAAAGCGGGTCCGCGACGACGCGCTGCTTGCGGTCGAGGATCTCCTTGGAGCGCGGCCCTGGGATCTCTGTCCGGATGTCGATCGTGCGGGTCATGGCCATGAGTGCCACGATATCGAACGTGACGGACCGCGACTCACGTGCCCGGCCGCTGCTCCAGAGCGACCTCGCGGACGATCCGTTCGAGCAGTTCGCGGCGTGGTTCGAGGCCGCTCGGGCAGCTGGGACCGAGCGGCCGGAGGCGATGGCGCTGGCCACCGCGAGCCTCGACGGGAAGCCCTCGGCGCGCATGGTCCTGCTCAAGGACCACGGCCCGGGCGGATTCGTCTTCTTCACGGGGTACGCGAGCCGCAAGGGGCGCGAGCTCGCAGAGAACCCGCGCGCCGCGCTCCTCTTCTACTGGCACGAGCTCGGACGCCAGGTGCGAATCGAAGGGGACGTCGAGCGGCTCGAACGGGCCGACTCCGAGGCGTATTTCCAGACGCGTCCGCTCGAGAGCCGGTACGCGGCGTGGGCGTCGAAGCAGAGCGAGGTGATCACGGGCCGGGACGCGCTGGAAGAGCGGTACGCGGACGCGAACGCGACCTACGGCCCTGACGTACCGCTCCCCGAGGCATGGGGCGGATTTCGGCTACGGCCGGACGCGATCGAGTTCTGGCAGCACCGCGAGAACCGGCTGCACGACCGGCTGCGCTACCGGCCGGCGGGAGGCGGGTGGGTGGTCGAGCGGCTGGCGCCTTAGCCGAGTCGGGCTGGCCGGAGCGCGTCTGCGGTGTAGAGGCCCTCCGGGTTCCAGAGCAAGAAGCCGGCGGCGTGCGCGTTTCTCGAGGCGTTGACCTGCGCCTTCACGTCCGCGAACGTGTAGTCCCGGCCGAGCGAGAAGTCCTGCAGCCAGGGAACGAGCACGGCTCTACGCCCACGGAGCGAGCGGCGGAAGTCCTTGAGCGTCTGGAAGACGACCGGCCCCGGCGACGCATTCGGATCCGGGATGTTGTACTCGCCAGGCCCGTAG
>JACDER010000095.1 GCA_013816275.1 Actinomycetota bacterium
CGCTGGGTTCCCTCCGCGCAGTCGAAGAGCATCCGGTCGCCGCCCCGGCGCACGAGCGTCGCGGTCGGAGCCCGGTGCGCGGTCGGCATCGAGCCGGACGTCCCGAGGAAGAGAATGTCGAGGTCCACGGCTCGATTCTATTTTCGAGCCCGTTCCGGTTAGGCTCGCGCGGCGATGACGGAGCAGATACAGGGCGGACGCCTCGCCGCCCAGGCAATCGACGCAGAGGGCGTGGACACGATCTTCACGCTCTGCGGGGGGCACGTCATGCCGATCTACGAGGGCTGCCGGCTCGAGGGCGTCCGCGTGATCGACGTCCGCCACGAGCAGGCGGCCGCGCACGCCGCGGAAGCCTGGGGACGGATCAACCGGTCCTGCGGCGTCGCAGTCGTGACTGCCGGCCCTGGCGTGACCGGGGTGGTCACAGCCGTCGCCAACTCCTTCTCGGCGCAGACTCCACTCGTCGTGATCGGAGGAGCCCGCCCGCTCGCCCAGGCGGGGCAGGGCGCCCTCCAGGAGCTCGACCAGCGCGCCATTCTCGACCCGATCACGAAGTGGTCGGCGGTGTGCATGCAGCCCGAGCGAATCGCCGACTACGTCGCGACCGCGTTCAGGCACGCACTCGCGCGGCCTCGCGGCCCGGTCTATCTGGAGCTCCCGATGGACGTGCTGTTCGCGGAGGCTTCCGGTGCACCCGCGCGTTCGCGATCCGAGGCCCGCACGTTCGGCGACCCGCGGGAGATGATGAAGGCAGCCGACCTGCTGACGAAGGCGGAACGCCCCGCGGTGATCGCCGGAAGCGGAATCTGGTGGGATGGCGGCTGGAAGCAGCTCCGCGCCTTCGCGGAGAACGGCGAGCTCCCGATCTTCCTCAACGGCTCCGGCCGCGGAGCTCTCCCCCCGGAGCACCCCCTCTTCTTTCAGCACGCACGCGGGAAAGCTCTCGAGGCGGCGGACGTGATCTGCGTGATCGGCACGCCGCTCGACTTTCGCCTCAAGTTCGGCCGCTTCCCCGAGCCGGCCAAGCTGATTCACATCCACGCCGACGCGACCGAGCTCGGGCGCAACCGGGCCCCCGACGCCGGCGTAGTCGGGGACTGCGCGGCCGTTCTGGGCATCCTCGCCGACGGTGTCAAGACCCACGCGGGCAGAAAGGCCTGGCTCGAGAACCTCGGCGCGGCCGACGAGGCCTGGTGGGATCAGCACCGGCCCGAGATCGAGTCGGACTCCTCGCCCATCCACCATTACCGTCTCGGCGCCGAGCTCGACCGCGTCCTCGATCCGGGCACGATCGTGATCGGCGACGGGGGTGACGTCGTCGCGGCAGCCTCGAGGGTGCTACGCATCCATCGTCCGGGACACTGGCTCGATCCGGGACCGTTCGGCTGCCTGGGCGTCGGTCCGCCGTACGCCCTCGGGGTCAAAGCCGCCCGGCCCGACAAGCAGGTCGTCGTGATCGCCGGCGACGGCGCGTTCGGCCTGAACGGCTTCGAGTTCGAGACGCTGACCCGCCTCGGCCTGCCGGCCGTGTTCGTGATCGGGAACGACGCCGCGTGGGGCGAGATCCGAATCCCTCAGATCGGCCTGTACGGCGAGGACGCCGAGGTCGCGACGCGCCTCGCTCCTACTCCCTACGAGCGGCTCACGGAGACGTTCGGAGGCCATGCAGAGCACGTCGAGCGACCCGAGGAGCTCGCACCGGCGCTGGAGCGGGCGCTGGGAGCCGGCGCACCGGCGATCGTCAACGTGATGCTGGACCCGGACGCGATGGCGGGTCACGCCTATCGCGGCATGTGAGCGCAGGCCCTACGGCATCACGAGCCTCTCGCCGACTCGAATGACCGTCCCCGAGAGATGGTTGCGCTCGCTGATCTTCCAGACCCCTTCCCGCGGGTCGCCGCCGTAGTACCGCGATGCGATCGACCACAGCGTGTCGTGGGGCCTCACGACATAGGAGCCCGAAGGTGGCGAGCCGCTCGACGGGCGGGCAAACACGACCCAGCCCACCAGGAAGACGAGTGCGAGTGCGATTGACCGTACGAACATATGTCCGCATGATAAAGCGAACGTCTGTTCGTGTCAAGCCGAATCGTGACCGATTTGTGTCAGGACCGCGTCGACAATCCGAGCGGCGCCAAAACGGACTGGATCGTCGGCTACGAGCCCGGTCTCCTCTCCCGCCTCGGCGACCGCCCGCCGGGCCGCCTCCTCGTCGAGAGCCCGCGTGTTGAGCGCGATCGCCGCCACCGGGGCCCGACGTGCGATGAGCGCCATCTGCTCGTGCAGTTCGACCAGCTCGCGGAGCGCCGGCATCGGAAAGCGAGGGTCGTCGTTGACGTACTCCTGACCCGCGGCATGGCAGAGGACGAGCGCATGAGGAGCGCAGCCGTGGTAGAGACCGAGGGTCACTCCCGAGTACTGCGGATGCGTGAGGGAGCCCTGGCCCTCGATCCAGAGCAGCTCTCCCCCACGTTCGACGCCCTCGAGGACCAGCCGCTCGGCCGCGCCTGCGATGAAGTCCGCGATGACGGCGTCGACGGCGATCCCCCAGCCGGCGATCGCGATCCCCGTCTGGCCGGTCGGGACGAAGACCGAGGCGATCCCGCGAGCGCGAGCCTCCCGGTCGAGCTCGAGCGAGACCGTCATCTTCCCGATCGCGCAGTCCGAGCCGACCGTCAGGACGATGCGCGCGGAGACCTCGAGGTTCGCCCCCGTCGGAACGTTCAGGTCGTCCGGCGGCTTCCGCAGGTCGACGAGCTCGGCGCCGCTCCGGCTCGCGAGCTCGACCAGCTCGGGGTCCTCGCTCACCCGCTGATGCAGACCGTTCTCGATGTCGAGCCCGGCGGCGATGCAGCTCTTGAGGAGCTCGCGCCAGGCGGGCGGGAAGCGGCCGCCCGACGTGGCGACGCCGACGAGCGCCGTCGTCGGCCCTAGCGGCATCGCCTCCTCGACGCTGCCCACGATCGGGAAGCCCTCATAGCGCTCGCCAGGGCGCTCGGAGTCGAGCACGGCGACGACCTTCTCGGGCGCATACCGAACCACCCCACGCGCGGTCTTGCCGTAGTGGGGATCGCCGGAGCGTCCCTCAGCCAGGACGAGATATCGCTTCGGCATGAACTCCAAGTCCAGGGGCGTCGGCCGGGAGCTGCACCCCGTCGACCAGCTCGACGCCGGGGCACGGATCACGGGCGATCAGGAGGTTCCCGTCCAGGTCGACGTGGTCACAGAGGCTGGCCACCTGGCAGCCCGCGGCGATCCCCAGCCCGGACTCGATCATGCAGCCCACCATCACCTCGAGATCGAGCGCGCGGGCGGCGTGAGCGATCCGGATCGCCTCCCGGATCCCGCCCGACTTCGCCAGCTTGATGTTGACGCCGTGCGCCCGCTCGGCGCAGGCGGCGACGTCCGCGAGCGTGTGGCAGTCCTCGTCGACGTAGATCGGGATCGGCGAGCGGCGCTTCAGCTCGGCCCCGCCCTCGTCGCCCGCGGGCAACGGCTGCTCGCAATACTGGACGCCCGCCGCCGCGAGCTCGGGAAGCGCCTCGAGCGCTTCCTCCAGCGACCAGTATTCGTTGACGTCGACCTGGAGCGGCAAGTCGGTCGCCGCGCGCACGGCCCGGACGCGCTCGACGTCCAGCCCGTCGCGCCCGCCGATCTTGAGCTTCAGCCGGCGGAAACGCCCGTCGCTTGCCCGCTCGGCGGAACGTGCCATCGAGTCGGGATCCGCGAGCGTGATCGTCCAGGATGTCGGCGGCCCGGCGCGAGGCAGGCCGAGCAACCGCCAGACCGGCAGGCCGGCCAGCTTGCCGCAGAGGTCGTAGAGGGCGGCGTCGATCGCGGACCGAGCGGCGAACTCCTCCGCCGGTAGCCGGCCGAGGATCTCCTCGAGCGCGAACGGATCCTCTCCCAGCAGGTCCGCGTTGTCCTCAACGTACCGTAGAGCGGATTCCGCCGACTCCCCGTAGCGATCGATCGGCGCCGCTTCGCCCAGTCCGACGGCGTCGTCATGGCGGAGCTCCACCTGGACGACGTCCGCCTCGGTCTGGGTCTCGCGAGCGATCACAAACGGCTCCGCGAGTTCGAGACCGACGATCCGGGCGGCGATTTCCACGCCGGTAGACTAGGCCGTCAGACGCGCCCGTAGCTCAGGGGATAGAGCGCGCGCCTCCGGAGCGCGAGGTCGCAGGTTCAAATCCTGCCGGGCGCACTCTCCTCGATCTTGAAAGCCCGGATCTGGTGCATCAACCGGGGAAGCAGCCCGTCGCGCCGATCTCCTGCGCGGGGGGCCAGGTGTCCTGGTTGTCGGTGTTCGACTTCTGGAGGGCAGCCAGGAGCTTCGCGGCGTCTCCGTCCTTGGCGGCGCTCACCGCATCTCTCGTGTCCTCCAGGACCTTCGCGTTGGCGTCGCGGTACTCGCGCGCGGCGTCCGCGATCTCATCCGGGGGCGTGAGCGCGTCGAACTTCTTCTGGAAGTTCTCCTCGATCTTGACCAGCTCGTCGCCGGCGTGCTTCCAGGCCGCCACCGTGTTGTCGACGTGCAGCTCGCGGACCTGATCCGAGCCGAGAAGGCACAGCTTGGTGAGCGCGGAGGCGTAGTGCTCCTTGTCCAGCTGCTTCTTACCCCCGCCACCGCACGACGCGCCGACAAGCGCTACGGCGACGACGATCACGAGCCCGGTCGCCCTATGCACAGGACTTGGCGCCGATCCTCCCCGCCAGGGCATTCCCCTTCTGTCCGGCATTCTGTTGCCGGCTGATCGCGTCGTCGAACTTCGTGACGTTGCCCGCCTTCGCTGCATCGGCGGCATCCTGCACCGCCGCGGCGATCTCCTCGCTCGCGCTGATGTACTCGCTGGCCAGGCTCCGGAGCTCGTCGGGAGGCGTGTAGAACTTGAACCCGACCACCGTCGCCTTGGCGATCTGGGCGGCCTTCTGCCCGTTCCGCTTCCACGTCCCGATCGCGGTGGTGAGCCTCAGAGCCGCCACCTGGTCGTTCGCGCTCGCGCACAACCTGTTCATCGACGCGACGTAGTCGCCGCGCGACAGCTTCTGCGTCTTCTTTTCCGAGCCTCCGCAAGCTGCGGCGACGGCCACGAGGGCGATCACGAGGATCGCGGGCAAGACCTTCCGCATGCGGGAAATCCTATGTCTAGGTGCGCCCGGTTTGCCAGACGCGGACCTTGGCCATCTTCCCGTCCTGCCACTCGAACCGGAAATGCTTCATGCCACCGGTCGGGCAGCAGGGCCGCTTGTCGGTCGGTCTGTAGACCGGGTCGGTCTCGATCACCGCCACGCCGGTCAGCTGAATCCGGGCTCGCACGAGGCCGATCCGGCGGAAGGAGAGCTTCCAGCCGTCAGCGACAGAGCGGAAGAAGACCCACGCCTCGACGCCGATCGCGGTGCCCGAGTACACGCTCGCCACCATGTCCTTGCGGCCGTCGGAGGTGAGGTCCCGGCACAGCAACCGGTCGATTCCGGCTCCCCCTTTTCCGCCGGCTGCATCCTGCTTCACGCGCATCGGCAGATCGGACGCGAGGATTCCCGACTTCGCGGCCAGCAGGGTGCAGGGCGCCGTGCTGGCAGCGGGCGCGCTCGAAGCCGCCGCTGTCAGGACGACACTTGCAAGCGCAACCACGAGGGCGGTCAGAGGCCTCCGCATTCACTCCCCACGGTAGGGACGCGTCTGCCCCTGGTCAATTTGAAATAGGTATGAGTAGCCTGCTTGAAATAGGTATGAGTAGCCTTGCGCCCGATGCGCGCCTTCGCGCGATACGTCCGCAGTCTGAATCCCCAGCTTCCACGGGCGGTCTGGCTGCTCCAGGCCGGCGGGCTGGCGAACATGTTCGGGAACGGCGCCGTCGTCCCGTTCCTCGTCATCTACCTGCACAACGTGCACGGGATCTCGCTCGGGCTCGCCGGGTTGATCGCGGCGACGAACGCCCTCGCGGCGCTCGTGTCGGGGCCGATCGCCGGCGCGCTGGCCGACCGGATCGGCGCGCGCACGACGCTGGTCTTTGCGCTCGTGGTCATGACCGCTGCCTTCTCGCTCTTTCCGCTGATCACCACGGCCTGGCATGCGTTCCTGCTGAACGCACTCGCCGGCACGGGAAGCGGCGCCTTCTGGCCCAGTCAGGGCGCGCTGCTGTCGGCGCTCACGCCCCCCGAGCGGC
>JACDER010000096.1 GCA_013816275.1 Actinomycetota bacterium
AGGCGACGCCGCGCCGGTGGCGCTCGCGCGTGAACATCACGCGCGGGAAATCGTCCTCGACCGTGACCGCGATGTAGGGAAACGACTTGTCGTCGCGGAGCCGGATGTTGTACGCGGGCCGGTGGCGCTTGATCAGGTTCTGCTCGAGGTGGAGCGCCTCGACCTCGCTGCGCGTGACGATCACCTCGATGTCGTCCACCCGCTCGGCGAGCCCGCGGATGGTGACCCGATCCCCGCGCCCCTGCTGGAAGTACGAGCGCACGCGGGGCCGCAGCGACTTGGCCTTCCCGATGTAGATCGGCTCGCCGCGCGTGTCCTTGAACAGGTACACGCCCGGCTTCGCGGGCAGGTTCTTGAGCGTGTTTTCGAGGTCTTTCGGCACCGGGGCAAGCCTAGCCCGGGGGTACGATCTAGCTCGTGGCCGGCCAGTACGTCGCGTACACGTTCTACAAGGTCGATCCGGCCTGGCGGCGGCTCCCGATCGACGAGCGCGAGGCGGGCAAGGACGCGTTCGCAGAGGTGGTCGAGAGCTGGGCCGGACGGATGGATCACCTCCGTGCCTACTCGGTTGCCGGCGTGCGGCCGGACTGCGACTTCTTCCTCTGGAAGATCACGAAGCGATACGCCGATCTCGGCGAGCTGGGGGCCGAGCTGAATGCGACGCCGCTCGCCGGCTGGCTCGAGACCCCGTATTCGTACCTGGCAACGACGAAGGCCTCCCAGTACACCGCGGCGCGGAAGCCGCGGCAGGTCGTGCCGCGCGGGGCGCCATACCTCGTCGTCTACCCGTTCGTGAAGCTGCGATCCTGGTTCTCGCTGCCCCAGGAGGACCGTCAAGGCGCCATGGACGAGCACATGCGCGTGGGCCACGAGTTCCGGACGATCACGAACCACACGACCTACTCCTTCGGAATCGACGACCAGGAGTTCATGACCGCGTTCGAGTGCGAGGAGCCGGCCGACTTCATGCACCTGATGCTGACGCTGCGCGAGAGCGAGGCCAGTAAGTACACCGAGCGGGACACGCCGATCTTCGTGGGTTCCTCGTGCGAGATCCGCGCCGCCCTCGACCAGCTGGACGGCGCGGCGGCTCGAGTCAGCGCGTGAAGCGTTTCTGGCTCGACATGAACCCGACTGTGCGCGGGTTCCTGATCATCCTCGCGATCTGCGGCGTAGTCGTCGCGCTCTCGCTCTACCAGACGCTGACCGCCCTCTACCTGATCGCCCGCATCGCCTTCTTCATCGCGATCGCGGTCTTCGTCTTCATGGTCTGGCGGGAGCGCCGGGGCGAGATCTCCCTGTGGTCGCAGCGCTCGCAGGTCGTCTTCTACGGCGCGGCCGTGCTGCTCGTCGCCGACCTCGGCGTCTTCTTCTGGCGAGGGATCCACGGGCTCGACGCGCTCGCGTTCTTAGCCGTGCTCGGCCTGGGCCTGTTCTCGATGTGGCGCGTCTGGCGCGACGAGCACAGCTATGGTCTCTAGGACATGGTCGATGAAGGCACACCGGCACCCGACTTCGAGCTGACCGGCGACTCGGGCGAGAAGGTCAAGCTGTCCGACTTCCGCGGGAAGCCCGTCGTCCTCTACTTCTATCCCAAGTCAGACACGCCCGGCTGCACCGCGCAGGCATGCGGGATCCGAGACGCCTACTCGGAGTTCGAGCAGGCCGGCGCGGTCGTCCTCGGCGTCAGCTCGGACAAGGAAGCGGCCCAGGCCAAGTTCAGGTCGAAGTACGAGCTCCCCTTCACGATCCTCGCTGATCCCGACCACGTGGCCGGCAAGGCCTACGGGGTCGAGAAGCCCGACAGCGCCTATTTCGAGCGCACGACGTTCGTCATCGACCCCGAAGGCAAGGTCGCCAAGGTCATGCGCAACGTCGATGCCAGCAAGCACGCCGACCAGGTACTCAAAGCACTGGCCGCATAGAAAGCCCCGGGCGAGACATGCGGATGAGAGGACTTGAACCTCCACGAGCTTTCGCCCACACGGACCTGAACCGTGCGCGTCTACCAATTCCGCCACATCCGCGCGGGACGCAAGTGTAGCGCCGGTACTCTTTCAGCCTGAAACGGGGTCTGATTGTCTTCTGCGGCATCGCGGTCGCGCTCTCGGCGGCCGTGCCTGCCTACGCGAGCGCGCCACGCACCGAGGTAGTCGTCACGCTCGACGCGCCTTCGCTCGCTCTTGCGACCTCGCAGAGTCGGGTACTGACGAAGGCGGCGCGCACCCGCCGGCTCGACCTCCGGACGCCGACAAGCGTGACCTACCTCCGCGGCCTCGCGGCGGCTCAGCGCACGCTTCAGAGCCGGATCGGGCGGATTCTTCCGGACGCGAACGTCCGCTGGCACTACAGCATCGTCCTGAACGCGCTGGCGGTCGACGTGCCCGTCGCCCAGGTGACGAAGCTCTCGAGCGTCCGAGGCGTCGACCGCGTCTACCCGTCGGTTCGCTACCACGCGGTCGGGCACGCCTCGACGGTCCTCAACCAGACTCCGCAGCTGATCGGCGCCCCGGCGCTCTGGGGCCCGTCGCTGACGACCGCGGGCAACGGGATGAAGATCGGGATCGTCGACGACGGCGTCAACCAGACCCACCCGTTCCTCTCGCCGACGGGACTCGCGATGCCCTCCGGATATCCGAAGGGGAACGCGTCCTTCACGACCGCGAAGGTGATCGTGGCCCGGGCGTTCCCGCCGGCGTCGCCGAAGTACGTGAACGCCAACCTCCCCTTCGACCCAACCGCGTCCGAGCACGCGACGCACGTCGCCGGGATCGCGGCCGGTGACCACGGGACGATCGCAAGCGGAGGCGTGTCCGTCTCCGGCATCGCGCCGAAGGCCTATCTCGGCAACTACAAGGTGCTGACGATTCCCACCGTCTCGGGCGTCGGCCTGGACGGCAACAGCCCCGAGATCGCGAAGGGCATCGAGTCCGCCGTCGCCGACGGGATGGACGTGATCAACCTCTCGCTCGGAGAGCCCGAGATCGAGATCACCCGTGACATCGTCGTCAAGGCGATCGACGGGGCGGCCGCCGCGGGCGTGGTGCCGGCGATCGCCGCGGGCAACGACTTCGACGCCTTCGGCCGGGGCTCCGTCGGATCGCCCGGAAGCGCACCGCGTGCGATCACCTCCGCCGCGGTCTCGAAGTCGAAGGTCATCGCGAGCTTTTCCTCGGGCGGGCCTACTCCGGTCTCGCTCCAGATGAAACCGGACGTGAGCGCTCCAGGAGTGAGCGTGCTCTCTTCGATTCCGGCCCGCGAGGGACTGTGGGCCGAATGGAGCGGTACGAGCATGGCGTCGCCGCACGTCGCCGGCGCCGCGGCCCTGCTGCGCCAGCTTCATCCGACCTGGACGGTGGAGCAGATCAAGTCGGCACTCGTCCTGACCGGTACGCCCGTCTACACGAGCGCGAGCCACTCTGCCGAGACGACGCCGGCCCGCGAAGGAGGGGGGCTGATCACCCTCCCGGCCGCCGATCACCCACTGATCTTCGCCGCCCCGACCGGTCTCTCGTTCGGGCTGCTCCGTGGTTCTACGCTCGCCGTTCGCTCGATCTCACTGACCGACGCAGGCGGCGGAGCGGGCCAGTGGCAGGTGGCGATCGACCAGCGCCAGGGGCCGCCCGGGGGCGTCACCGCGCCGTCTTCGGTACAGGTTCCCGGGACCCTCGACGTACACGTTGCCGCGGCGGGCCAGGGCTCCGAGGTGACCGGATTCGTCGTCCTGACGAAGGGATCGGACAGTCGCCGCCTCCCGTTCTGGTTCCGCATCGAGTCGCCGCAGCTTCCCCGCCAGGCTCACGGCACCCTGAAGAAGACGGGTACCTACAAGGGCAACACGAAGGGGCGCCAGTCCCTGGTCGACGCCTACCGCTACCCGGACAACCCCGCGAGCGTCGGTATCCCGGTGAACCTCGGGGGGCCCGAGCAGGTCTTCACCGTCAAGCTCGATGCGCCGGTCGCGAACTTCGGCGTCGCAATCCTCTCGCAAGGCCCGAGCGTCGCAATCCAGCCCCGCGTCGTCGCCGAGGACGACGAGAACCGCCTCACGGGCTACCCGGCACTCCCGTTCAACCTCAATCCGTACGTCGTCAACTTCTACAAGCCGACGTCTGTTTCCGGAGCGATCCTGCCGGTCAAGGGCACGTATGACGTCGTCTTCGACTCCACCAGCAGCCTTGACGCCGGTGCGTTCACCTTCCGCTTCTGGATCAACGACGTCGCACGCCCCTCGGCCAGGCTCCTGACGCGCAAGGTCAAGGCGAATGGCTCACTCCAGATCAAAGTCACCGATGCAGGATCCGGAGTCGATCCCGAGTCGATCTCCGCGTCGATCGACGGCGTGAGGATCCGGCCCTCATACTCGAGGAAGAAGAACCGGGTCACGATCTCGACGCGCGGGCTCGCCCGCCGGAGCCATCTGCTCGTGCTCCAGGTCTCCGACTACCAGGAGACGCGGAACATGGAGAACGTGGGGCCGATCCTCCCGAACACCCGAACGCTGGCGACGACCTTCCGCATCAGGTAGTTCCAGGTCTCAGCGGCTCTGGTCGCGTTCCTCGATCGTCGGAAGCTGCTCGAGGTCGCGCACGACGCTGGCCTCGAACTCCTCGCTCTCCGACGAGCGAACAACGTGGAGCGCAGCCTTGCGGCGAGCCCGCTCGCGGCGCTGGCGAGCGCCGGACCCAAAGCGATTCGTGAGGCGCGGCCATTCAGCTCCGATCAGGATCAGCACCGCTGCGGCGAGCAGGGCAATCGACAGCCAGCTCACGAGGTCACTCTACACCTGAGACGTCCGGCTGTGCCGCACTTCTCCGGGTCAGTGACCCTTCGTGCAGGCGGCCGGCGCCTGCCACTGCTGCAGAAGCGACTTGCCGGTCGCCTGGCGCTGCACCTTGGCCGGATCGCTTACGTTGAAGTCGCCGGGATCGGCGACCTCGGTCGTCACGAGCGGAGTCACGCCGGGGCCCTCGACGTACAGGCGATAGTTCTTCCCGTTCCCCGCATCCACGATGTGCGGGCTCGGGTAGGAGCTATAGGCCATCTGCGGAACCATCGAGTGGCACAGCATTCCGGAGGGGTTGCGGGTCAGGATGCCGGTCAGGCGCAACCATCCGGCCCCGAGGAGCGAGTCGAGGGTCTCGATGTAGACGACCCGGCCGTAGCCGTCCTGGGGCTGGCCGCCGTTGCCGACCTTGTACCCGAAGACCGGCATGCCGCCGTAGGTCAGCCGGGCGATCAGATCATGCGGGGACGTCGCCCCGTGCCCGACGTCGATCCAGCTTGCCCACGCCTCCAGTTCCGCGAGCGGCCCCGTCCAGTGCGAGACGTGGAACGCGGTGTCGTCCTGGTAGGGAAGCCAGGGTAGATACCCGAAGTACGGCAGCCAGTACTTCCACGACTGGACCGCCCAGTAGCTCCCGTCAGGAGCCTTGCAGGCGGTGACGACGAACGCGAGCGTAGGCCCGTCGTAGGACTTGCACTTGTTCTTGAAGTTCTGCCAGATCTGCTTGTCCTTGAGGCCCGTCGTCAGGTACGCGACGTTGAACTGGACCTGAGGCACGCTCTCGCTCGGCTGCAGCGCGTTGACGGCACCCGACGCGAGCACGCGCTTCGTCACCCCGTTCACCTTGTAGGTGATGAGCGCCTTCTGACCGTCAGCGCTGACCGCGAGCTTCACGTTGGTGGCGTCGCGCGCGAACAGCGTCGAACCGGAGGCTGTCGCCACCGACGAGAGGGCGCAGACGAGAATGACCCCGAGAACTGTGAAGAAACGCACGACTTTTCTTACGGGAGTATTGCGAAAACGGTTCGGTCCCGTCAATTAGTTGACCGAGACAACTGCGCAGCGCCGGGTGCTCCGGTTGCCCGCGGCATCCTGCGCGAGCAGGCAGAAGGAGAGGTGCTCGACCCTGGAGCCGGCTCGCCAGTTGTAGCGGTAGCGGCCGCTCCGGAACGTCTTGGGGGCGAATCCCTTCAGCTGGTTGCCGGCGCGGTAGATGCCGCCGGAGACCGTCGCGCTGCCGCTGTTGTCGGAGACCCTGAAGAAGAGGATCGCCACCGCATTGCGCTTCACGTTCGTCACCCTCGGCTTCACCGTCGGAGGCGTCTTGTCGCCTGATGGGGGTGGCGGGGGTGGCGGAGGAGGAGGAGGAGGAGGGGG
>JACDER010000097.1 GCA_013816275.1 Actinomycetota bacterium
CGGAAACATCGAAAAATCCACCATTCCCAGTGTTTTATCGCCACCGGTCGGCGGCTTCCAGCGGACGAAGTCCTCCCCGATGTTGGGGGCCATCACCATGCTCCCGGCGCTCAGTCCCACGTAGACTGCGCGCAGCGACGGCAAGCGGTCGGCCAGTCCCGACTGCCGCATCCAGTAGCACAGATACAAGGGATCGCCGCCATTCACCAGCAGGACGTCCGTCTCCCGGACCATGGGGGCCCAATCCTCTTCATCGATGCTGGGGAGCGCGGTTAGCTCCAGCACGCCCAACGACATCCAACCGAGTTCGCACATCGGGGTTCTGGGCTCTCGTCCGGTGATGAACTTCCATGCCTGGCCAGCACCGCCCGGGTTGGCGTGCGACGCGGTGGGAATGCAGAGGGCGCTGGACTCGGCAATCGGTTTGCCCAAGAGGTCGACGAGCGCGCCGTGGATGCTCGTGTTCTTGATGCCGGCGGAAGTGAGAAGAAGCCTCATAACGCTTTCCTTGGTTATATCGTCGCCCTGCTCGATGAGCCTATCTCTTGACGTGAAACTGACCCACTAGCCTCTTAGCCGGCCGCGCGTTCGGCGCGCCGGAGACCGCGGAACGCCCAGATCCCGAAGAACGCGGCCAGGCCGAGCCCGCAGGCGAACGCGAGCAGGACCTGGACCGGGTTGCCCGAGAGGAAGCCACGGCCGGCCTCGAGCAGGTACGTGATCGGGTTGGCGGTCGCAACGTTGTGAATCCAGCCCTTCAGCAGGTCGAGCGGGACGTACACCGGCGAGAGGAAGAGCGCGAGGAAGACCGGCGTCTGCATGAGCGGCGCGCCTTGCGTCGAGCGCAGGCGGAGCGCGATCCCGCTCGCCCACAGGACGCCCGCGAAGTTGAGGAACGCGGCCAGCGTGTACATCCCGACGATGTCGATCCCGTTTCCGCCGATCTTCATCTGCGCGATCACCGCAACGATGGTGAGCACGATCGCGACGGTCGCCCAGCGCAGGAGCGCCGAGAGCGCGTACCCGAGGATCAGTCCGGAGCGGTGCGAGACAGCGATCAACAACCTCCGCGCGAAGCCGGTCTCGAAGTCGCGTGCGACGTTGAAGCCCATGAAGACCCCGCTGAACGCGGCGGACTGGAGCAGGACGAAGACGAAGACGAACGAGGTGTACCCGCCCTCGTACCGGAAGCCCGGAACGTGGCTCAGCCTCGAGAGCCCGCCCGCGAAGGCGAGGAACGACATCAGCGGGAACAGCATGGGCGGCAGGAACAGGGCGGGGTTCTTGATCAGCACCGTCATCTGCCTGTACGCGAGCGCGAGGGCGACCTGGCGGCGCGACGTCATGTCCTCGCCATCCTCGTCTTGAGGGACAGAGCGGAGCCGGCAAGGCCGAGCGCGATCATCAGCACGGTGAAGAGAAAGCCGAGCGCCAGCGCCTGGGCATTCCAGCCCTCGATCACCAGGCTCCGCATCGCCTCGATCATGTACGAGACCGGGTTGACCGTCGCCAGGTCTCGGAACCAGTCGATCGAGATCAGGTTGCGGGGCAGGTTCATCGACGACAGGAACAGAAGGAAGAAGAGCAGTGGGAAGGAGGACTGGACTGCCTCGCCGGAGCCCGTCCGCAGAGCGAGCAGGACCCCCAGCGTGCCGAATCCGAGCGCGATCAGCACGGCGAGGACGAAGAGGAGAGCCGCGCCCGCCGCGCCGGTCTCGAAGCGAACCCCTGCGGCGATCCCGACGCCGAGGTAGACGGCGGCCTGAATGGTGCCGAGCGCGACCGCTCCACCGAGCTGGCCGAGCAGGAGCGCGACCCCGCGCATCGGCGTGAGCGCGAGCCGGTTCAGGAACCCGTTGTCGATGTCGCGGGCGAGGTCGACGCCGGCCGTGCCCGAGGCGAACAGCGCGCCCTGCATGAAGGCGATCGGGATGAAGAAGTCGAGGAACGAGCTGGTGGGAAAGCCGGGGAGGTGCGTCGCGGCGCGCAGCCCGTTCGAGTTGATCGCGAGCAGCAACAGCGGAAAGGTGACGTTCGGGATGATCTGCGCCGGCTGGCGCATGGTGCGCACGATCGAGCGCCAGGCGATCTCCCAGACCTGGCTGAGGGTTCTCACGCCGAGACGGCCTCGAGCTCTTCCTCGTCGGCTGCGCCCTCCAGGGACGTGCCGGTCTTGGCCAGGAAGACGTCGTCCAGGGTGGGCTCGTGCATGTGGATCTGGGCGACGTGCAGTCCGGCGGCGTCGAGCGCGCGAATGACGTCCGCGAGATCGGCCTCCGATTCACAGCGGATCGAGACGGAGAGCGGGTCGCCCGCGGTCGGCGTGCCGAACTGGAGCAGCAGCTCCTCGATCGCCTCGCGCTGGTCGGGATCGGCCGGGACCGCCTCGATGGTCGGCCGTCCGATCTGCGCCTTCAGCTCGTCCGGCGTCCCCTCGGCCACGATGTGGCCACGGTGGATGATCCCGACCCGGTCGGCGAGAACGTCCGCTTCCTCCAGGTACTGCGTCGTCAGAAAGACGGTCACGCCTTCGCCCTTCGCCAGCCGCGCGACCTCGCTCCAGAGCGCGGTGCGGCTCTGCGGATCGAGCCCGGTCGTCGGCTCGTCGAGGAAGAGCGTGCTTGGCTCGTGGACGAGCGCGAGCGCGAGGTCGAGGCGGCGCTTCATCCCGCCCGAGTAGCCCTTGATCTTGCGGTCGGCGGCGAGGGACAGGCCGACCCGCTCGAGCAGCTCAGTCGACCGGCGCTTCCGCTCGTCGCGCGAGAGACCGTGAAGGGAGGCCTGCAGGCGCAGGTGCTCGCGGCCCGTCAAGAACGGGTCGAGAGCCGCTTCCTGGAGGGCCGCGCCGATCGCCGAGCGGACCTGCGGGCCTTGCTTGACGATGTCGAACCCGGCCACCCGAGCCGTTCCCGAGGTCGGTGGAAGCAGCGTGGTGAGCATGTGGACGGTGGTCGACTTGCCGGCCCCGTTCGGGCCGAGGAAGCCGTAGATCTCGCCGGGCTCGATCCGTAGGTCGATCCCGTCGACGGCCTTGATCCCGCCCTTGTACTCGCGTACGAGGCTCTCGGCCTGGATGCCGTGCTGATCCCGCATGTCGTTAAGCAGGCTATCTATCCGGCGGAGAAGCCTTCGACCGCTGCGTGGACGAGGCGGGGAAGCGTCTCGAGGTTGTAGCCGCCTTCGAGCACGGCGGCGGCGCGGGGAGCGAGCGCCGCGGAGCGGCGGGCGAGCTCCCGGAAGCCATCCTCGGTCACCTCCATCATCGCCAGCGGGTCGTCTTGGTGCGCGTCGAACCCGGCGGAGACCAGCACGAGGTCGGGGTCGAAGCGGCCGACGGCCGGCTCGACCACGGTCGAGAAAACGGCCGCGTAGTCGGCGTCGCCCGATCCGGCGGGCAGGGGGACGTTGAGCGTGGTCTCGTTCTGCTCGTCCGGCCCGCCGCTTCCCGGGTAGAACGGCCACTGGTGCAGCGAGACGAAGAGAACCGACTGATCGTCCCAGAAGATCGCCTGCGTCCCGTTCCCGTGGTGGACGTCCCAGTCGACGATCGCGACTCGTTCGACTCCGAGCTCGGCCTGCGCGTAGCGGGCCGCGATCGCAACGTTCCCGAACAGGCAGAAGCCCATCGACCTGGCCGGGAGGGCATGGTGTCCGGGGGGCCGGTTGAGAGCGAAGCCTTCCCGCCTGACCGCCTCGATCGCCGCTCCCGCGGAGAGGAGCGCTCCTTCGTAGCTCGTCTCCGAGGCGACCGTGTCCGGGTCGAGCCAGGTCGGCCCCGCGATCTCCCGGATCCGCTCGATGTAGGCGGGATCGTGGCAGCGGGCAACGTCTTGCTCGGACGCGGGGCCTGACTCCTGCCACCCCTCGACCGACTCGAGCAGGACGCGCAGCCGCTCGGCCGACTCGGGGTGGGGGCCGGTCGGATGCAGCCGCTGCATCGCCTCGTTGCTTACGACCTCGATGCCTTGTCCCTCTCCTCGAGCCGGCCCGCAAGCGCTCCGACTCCCCACCGCCCGGCGAGCGCGGCCGCTCCGGCCCAGTCCGGCTGACGGTCGTCGAGCGCGGGCAGCGGCGCCGAGTGGTCGAGCTGCGCGATCCTGCGGAAGAGGCGGAGATCGCCGGCCTCGGCGGCGAACCGTCCCGCCGCCAGCGCGTCTTCGAGGGAGCGGTATTCGGCCAGGATCTCGGCCGCCTTCTTCGGGCCGATTCCACGCGCGCCCGGCAGCTTGTCCGACGGATCGCCGCGCAGCGCGATGAAGTCCGGTACCTGCGGCGGGTCCACGCCGTACCGCTCGCGAACCTCGGCCGGGCCGATGCGCGCGATCTCGCTGACGCCGCGCGTCGGCTGGAGGATGGTGACCCGGTCGGAGGCGAGCTGAAAGGCGTCGCGGTCGGAGGTCGCCACCAGCGCCTCGCCGCCCCGCTCCGACTCGGCGTCGGCCGCGGCCGCGAGGAAGTCGTCCGCCTCGTAACCCGCGCCTTTTGCGACCGCGAACCCGAACGACGCGACCAGCTCCGGAAGGAGCGCCAGCTGCTCGAGGAGCTCCTCGTCGAACTGCCGTCCGGACTGGTAGGCGACGAAGGCCTCGTGGCGGTACGTGGGCACCTCGAGCGTGTCCCAGGCGACGAGGACGGTGCGCGGCTGCTCCGCCTCCCAGAGACGCATGAGCATGTTGGCGAAGCCGACGATGGCGCCGGCCGGACGCTTGTCGGCCCGGCGGATCGACTTCGGCAGCGCGTGGTAGGCGCGGTGCGCGAAAGAGTCGCCGTCGATGACGAGGAGCGGCGTCATCCGGCGCGCAACTCCTCCTCGAGGTCCGCGATCCGCTCCATCAGCCGGTCGGTCGCGATCTTCGCGGCGGTCGCGTGGTCGTGCTCGGCCAGGTCGTCGAGCGGGATGGGCTTACCGTAGAGGACGCGGAGTGGCGAAAGACGGGAGAGACGGTCGGTGCCGGCGACGGCGGCCGGAACGAGCGGGACGCCGGCGACGATTGCGATCCGCGCCGCTCCGGTGTGCGCCTGCGGCCTGAACTTCTTCCGGAGGCCCTTCAGGCGGCGAGTCCCCTCCGGGAACATGACGACGATATCCCCGGCATGGACGAGCTCGATCGCCTTCTCGATCGCCTCGCGATCGTTCATGCCGCGTCGCACCGGGAAGGCGCCGCCCCGGCGAATGATCGGCCCGAGCACGGGGTTGAAGAGCTCGGACTTCCCCATCCAGCGAAGGCGTCGCTTCGGCCACAGCGGATACCCGAGCGGCCAGGGATCGAAGTTCGAGATGTGGTTCGCGGCGAGCACGATCCCGCCCTCCGGGACGTTCTCCAGCCCGCGCCATCGCAGCCGGTAGAGGAGGCGTAAGAACGGCCAGCTCGCGATGCCGACGAAGTAGTAGAACGGGGTCGACATCGGATCGGCTGCCGGCACCGACGGAGTATCGCTCGAACCGGCAGTTTGGAGGCGGTCGCTAAGGTCCGACGCCGTGGCAGCAACGAAAACGGGTAAACGGTTGGTGATCGTCGAGTCTCCGGCGAAGGCGCGGACGATTTCGGCGTACCTCGGCGACGACTTCGTCGTCGAATCCTCGGTCGGGCACATTCGCGATCTGCCGACGAGCGCCAAGGAGATTCCCGACAAGTTCCGTAAGGAGTCGTGGGCGCGTCTGGGCGTCGATGTAGACCACGGGTTCGAGCCGATCTACGTCGTCGACTCGAACAAGAAGAGCAAGGTCGCGGAGCTGCGGAAGATGCTCGCCAAGGCGGACGAGCTCCTGCTCGCGACGGACGAGGATCGCGAAGGCGAGGCGATCGCGTGGCACCTGCTCGAAGTGCTGAAGCCGAAGGTGCCCGTGAGGCGAATGGTCTTCCACGAGATCACGCGCCCGGCCATCGAGCGCGCACTCGAGGAGACTCGGGAGATCGACGAGCGCCTGGTGGATGCGCAGGAAACTCGCCGGATCCTCGATCGCCTCTACGGGTACGAGGTTTCGCCGGTCCTGTGGAAGAAGATCACGAGCGGGCTCTCCGCCGGCCGGGTCCAGTCGGTCGCAACGCGCCTGGTCGTGGAGCGCGAGCGGGCGCGAATGGCCTTCGTAGGTGCGGCCTGGTGGGACATTCAGGCCACGTTCGGCGCAGGGCTGGAAGCG
>JACDER010000335.1 GCA_013816275.1 Actinomycetota bacterium
GCTCGGTACCGGGCGTGAGCCGGGCGCGGACGACGACGTCCGCGGGGAACACGCGCCAGTCGTTGCCGTCGAGCTGGACGAGCACGCGACCACCGCGGCGTGCTCTGAGAGCAGTTACCCGCGGTGCCACGAGCTAGTCCGCGGCCGCGACCTCCTCGCGGGCCTTCGCCTCGTCCTCCGCGCCTGCTGCGGGCAGAAGGCGCGCCGACGCGATCTGGTCGGCCCCGACCTCGGCCTGGATGCGGCCGACGATGGCGTCCGACACGTCCGGGTGCTCTCGCAGAAAGGCCGCCGCGTTCTGCCGGCCCTGTCCGAGCCGCTCGTCGCCGAAGCTGAAGTACGAACCGGACTTCTGGACGATCTGCCGTTCGAGAGCCGACTCGAGCACGGTGCCCTCCCAGTTGATCCCGGAGCCGTAGATGATGTCGAACTCGGCCTGCTTGAACGGCGGAGCGACCTTGTTCTTGACCACCTTCACGCGCACGCGGTTGCCGACCGCCTCGACGCCTTCCTTTAGCGTCTCGATCCGGCGGATGTCGAGACGGATGGAGGAGTAGAACTTGAGCGCGCGCCCGCCCGGCGTCACTTCGGGGCTCCCGAACATGACGCCGATCTTCTCCCTGAGTTGGTTCGTGAACAGGCAGATCGTGTCGGTGCGGTTCAAGGTGCCCGCGAGCTTGCGCAGCGCCTGGCTCATGAGCCGCGCCTGGAGTCCGACGTGCGTATCGCCCATCTCGCCCTCGATCTCGGCCTTCGGAGTCAGCGCCGCAACCGAGTCGACGGCGACGACGTCGAGCGCGCCCGAACGGACGAGCAGCTCGGCGATCTCGAGCGCCTGCTCGCCCGTGTCCGGCTGGGAGACGAGCAGATCGTCGATGTTGACGCCGATTCGCTTCGCGTACTGGGGATCCATCGAGTGCTCGGCGTCGATGAACGCACAGATGCCTCCGCGCCGCTGGGCCTCCGCGATCACGTGGTAGACGAGGGTCGTCTTGCCCGACGACTCCGGCCCGAAGATCTCGACGATCCGGCCGCGCGGGAGGCCTCCGATCCCGAGCGCGAGGTCGAGCGACAACGATCCGGTCGAGATCGCCGCGATCTGGACCTGAGCCTGATCGCTCATCTTCATTACCGATCCCTTGCCGAATTGCCGCTCGATCTGGCCGAGCGCCGTGTCCAGAGCCTGCTCGCGATCCACGGTCATCCTCCTCCTAGACGGACGGTTTCGAGAGCCTCGTACCGCGCCCCGTCCCGGCGCAGCAGGGAATGGTAGACAGCCGCTTCGGACGGACTGACCTCCCCCAGGTCGGGCAGCGGCGGACGGAGACGCGGTGGCCGCCGGAAGCGCAGGACCGTGAGATGCGCAAGCCACGGCCGCTTCTCGCGCTCGTACACGCCGAGCTCCTCGAGCTGTGCGTGGAGGTCTTCGGCGAGAACGGCCGCACGAGCCGCTTCGTCGTCGAACACGAGCATGCCGACGCTCCGGGTCTCCCGGTAGCGCAGCACCGACAGCGACGGCGGAGTGGCCCGCGACGCAGCGTCTCGGAGGCTCTGTGCGATCCCGTCGAGCTCTCCGGCCGGCCGGTGACCGAGGAAGGCCAGGGTGACATGGACGTTCTCGGCCGGGACCACCCGGACGTCGCGGACGCCTGCGAAGACATCGCGCTGCCACTCCTCGAGGCCGGCGAGGGCGTCCTCGGGGAGGCGGAGGCCGATGAAGAACCGCAGTCGCTCATCGCGATCGACGCTACCAGCGGAGGTGTTACCGATCTGTGTCAAGAATCTGCCGAACGAGGTGCAGCGCGGAGGCGGCGGCACGCGACCGCACCACCTGGCGATCACCCGGAAGCGCGAAGTTGAGTGAGCGTCCCACGTCCGTGCCCCGGGCGTCGACGTAGACGGTTCCCACCGGCTTCTCTGCGGTGCCTCCGTCCGGGCCAGCGACGCCGGTGACCGCGACCGAGACGTCCGCGTGAAGCCGTTCGCGTGCCCCGTCTGCCATCGCCCGCGCGACCTCGGCCGAGACCGCCCCGTGCTTCGCGATCAAGGCGGGAGGAACGCCCAGCTGCTCGATCTTCACCTCGTTCG
>JACDER010000098.1 GCA_013816275.1 Actinomycetota bacterium
GCACCCACCTGAGTCAAAGCGCGTGACTTGACGACCGCTGCCAATGCGCACGAGAGTCTCGCCCCCGCAGACGTATACGTACTTCGATCCGCAGGCGATGTCGTTCAAGCGCAGTCGGCTGGGCAAGCGAACACGTTTCCATGCGGCGCCATCGTAGTGCCATACGGACTCGTGCCCCGCGACCCAGATGTCATCGAGGCTCCTACCGGTGATGGCTACCAACGACTCGACCGGTTTCAACGTGGTGTCCAGCTGCCAGGTGCCTTCGGCGTTGGTTACGGGCGTTGTGCGGCGGAAGACACTCCCATCGTCATCGATGGCGAGTGCGACATCGTCAATCACGCAGAAGTCCGTGACGGAGGCATCACTGATCCGCTCTGATCGGCGCGCACCGCGTGACTTGCGACCAAGCAACTTGTCCCACGGGACCACGTTCACGACGCCGGAATCCACGCTCCAAAGTTCGCGTCCACCAGCTGTCTCGCGGCCAAAGAAGGCCCCTGGGTACCCGCCCGGTTTCAGTTTTGCCCAGCGCCCGCGGCTGTACTGCAAAGTGCCCCTGTTGAATCCGACGGACACCGCGAAGCTCTCGCGATCGTAGACCCAATGTGCAAGGCCCAACCCTTTATAGAAGATGTTGTAGTAGCGCTTGTAGGGCGAGCTGGTTGATCGAACCATCGGGCAAAGTATTGCATGCGACAGCTCTAGATCTCTCCGTTCGGCTCGAGCTGGCGATTTCAGTTGCGCGCCTTCGAGCGCGATGAGCGAGCCATCGCCGACAGCCCTCATGTCGGCGGCGGAGACGATGGTGACTGGTCCGTAACAACTCTCAACGAAGACGACGTACTCTCCGTCCGTGCGGATCTGTGCGCTCGTGTTGATGGTGACGGCGTGCGCGAGCCATGCGCCGTCCCAGACCCTCAAGGCCGAGAACAAGCGGCTCCGGAACGAGCTCGCGGACGCGAGGTCGCAGCAGGCCGACATCGACGCGAAGCTCAAGGCGCTGCAGTCGCAGCTCGCGCAGCTCGATCAAGCGGCCAAGGCCAAGGACATCGAGCTTGCGAAGCTCAGAACCGAAACCTCCGCGAGCTGGCGCGAGGTCGCGGAGGCCCGTGGCCGAACAGCAGCAGCGGACAAACGCGTCCCTATTGTCCAGTGTCCGCAGGGCACGATACTGGACGCGACCGGCTCGACCTGCGTCGCGGCTGTGAGCGTGAGCACGCTTGTTGATGGTGATGTGGGCGCGGTTGTTGATGGTTCCCGTTCCCGTTCCGGCGCACGCCTAGGGCTGACGGGAATGGGAATCGGGTATCAGCGCGTGATCGCGTAGCCGGCAGCGTCCCTGTGGATGCGTCCGGCGGCGACGAGCGCGGCGAGGGTCGTGGTCAGCGTCGCGTTGCGCGTGCGGCAGAGCTTGCGCAGTTCGGCGATGCTGAGCGGCGCCGCGGCCGCGCTGAGGTGCTGCTCGATTTTCTGTTCGGTGGTCAGCGGCGACACCGGCGCGAGCTCCGCGATCGGTTCGCCGTGTCCGGAGACCACGAGCGCGACCGCGTCGCCTGCGATCTCGAGTTGCAAGGGCACGGCGGCGATCGACGGCGCCGCGCGATGCTCGACGGTGAGCGTGAGCTGGTCGCCGTGACGACGCAGGTAGAGATTGGAATCGCCCCACGCGTGGAATTCGGACGAGCCGCGCAGCGCCTGGCCGCCGCGCATCTTCCCGCCGCCTTTGCGCGCGTGGTGCACGAGCAAGACGGCGAGGTGAAACCGGCGCTGGAGCTCGCGCAGGTACGCGAGGAGCGGCGCGACCTCGCCCGACGCATTCTCGTCGATGCGGTGGAGACGGACAAAGGGATCGAGGATGAGGAGCTTGGGGCGCAGCGTGGCGATGGTGTCGGCGAGACGGTCGCGATCACGCTCGACATCGAGCCGCACCGAGGGTGCGGTGATCACGTGGATGTCCAGATCGGCGAGCTCGAGGCCGGCGGCGCCGGCGAGGCCGGCGAGCCGCCGACGCACGACGTGGAGCGCATCTTCCGCGGCGAAGAGCAGCACGCGGCCCGTCTGCGCCGTCCGAAAGCGACGCAGACACGGCACGCCTCCGGCGACCGCGACGGCCATGTCGAGCGCGAGAAACGACTTGTAGCACTTCGGTTCGCCACCGACGATGCCGACCGCCTCGTCGGCCCATAGCTCGTCGATGAGCCAGCGGCGATCGGGTGGCCCCGGATCGAGGTCGGCGGCGCGCGCGACCGGCAGCAGCGTGGTCATCGGCGGTTCGACGGCTTCTCGCGCACCAGGATCGGCTTCGAGCGTGGTGAGTGGGACCGCTGGTCGGCACCGGTCATCTCGAGATAGAGCCCGTCGTCGAGGCGCTTGGCGTTCTTCGACACGCCGAGTGCGAGCGCATCGCCGCACAGGTTCATCAGGAGCCGGCGATTTCCGGCGGCGTGCTCGCACAGCGTTCGTTGCAGCTCGTCGGTCATCAGCGCCGGAGCGCCGGCGGCCGCGAGGATGTGACGCAGCATCTCGCCGAGCGTGTCGGCGGTCTCGGCCTCGATCACAAGTCGCGTTCGGACACGACTATCGATCGGGAGCAGGTCCGGCGTGCGCAGCTTCGCTTCGAGGCGGCGATCACCGCACAAGATCACCGTGACGATCGTCGACGAGTCGAGGTTCGTCGAGCCGAGGAGCCGGAGCTCGGCGAGCAGCGGCGCGGACATCTCCTGGGCCTCGTCGATGAGCAGCACCGGGCGAAACAGCGTCTGCTTGATGTGGTCCTGCCACTTCGCGCGCACCGTCTTGTACGCGCCCCATCGGTTGGAGGTGGAGACCGCGAGCCCGAAGAGGTCGCCGACCTCACGATAGAAGTCGGTGATGCGGCTCTGTGGTCGCGTCACTTCCCCGACGACGACATCCCGCAGCTTCGACAGATGCTCGGCGAGCAGCCGCATCACCACCGACTTGCCGGCGCCCGGATCTCCGGTGATGAGCGCGAAGCCGCCGTGCATCACCAGATCTTCGATGCGCCACGCGAAGTGATCGAAGCGCGACGATTTGTGCAGGGCCTCGACCGGAATATCGGAGAGAAACGGATTCCACTTGAGGCCGTAGAGGGCCGAGAGCTTGCGCGCATCCATCAGGAGTTCTCCGTCGTGTTGGGGTGGTCGTCGGTGGCGTCGGTGGATTCGGATGCGTTGGCGCGAGCGAGCTCGTCCTTGGGCAGGTACGCGGGCGGCAGACCATTGCGGTCGTAGGCGGCGATCAGCTGACGCAGGAGCGGCGCCATGCCGGTCTTCGTCGGCGCCGCGGCCTCGGGATCGCTGCCGGCGACCGGGCCGATCACGCGGCGAAGACCGTCTGCGTTCTTCGCGCGATCGAGCGGGTACATCGGCGCCAGGAGATTTCCCGTGCGGGCATCGACGATGTGCACGCGTCCGAGGTCCCAGCTCGCGTACCGCACCGACAGCCGCTCCATGTGGCGATAGCGCCCCGGCACCTCGAAGCGGACGCCCTCGATGCTCACCGTGCCGTCGCTGCGCCGCTGTGTGCGCATCTCCTCGACGCGAAACGCGTGGCGTAGATCGTCGGCGCTCGGGCTCTCGCGGCCGACGTGCGGCCCGCGGAGAAATCGCTCGGAGGGCGTCTCGCCGATCTCCGAGTGAAGCGCGCGGTTGTATTCCATCTCGACCCACGCCTGGGTCGCGTGATTCAGCGCCTCAAGCGTCAGGTCCGGCACGTTCTCGAGCATCGCGAGCAGCCGACCTTCGACCTGGCCCCAAAACGACTCCTGCTTCCCGTTCTGTTCCGGACACGCGGGCAGCGTGGTCGCGTGCTCGACGCCGAGCCGCGCGAGACCCTCCCGGGTCTCGCCGGCGAGCATCGCGCCGCCGTTGTCGCTGAGCAGCGAGCGAAATAGGCCCCGCTTCTGGATCGCCTGGGACAGCCCGTGGATCAGATTCTCGGCGTTCTCGACGAGGTACCACTGCAGGTGGCAGCACAGCCGCGACCGGTCGTCGAGCACGCCGAGAAGCTCCGGCGCGACCAGTTCGCCCGACGGCAGGACGATCTTGCGCGAGGCGGTGTGGAAGTCGAGGTGCCACAGGCCGTGCACGTACTCGCTCTCGTAACTGCGGGTCTCGCGCGAATCGAAGATCGCGCGGCCACGCGCATCACTCGCGCGTTCGTGGCCGCGTCGCCGCTTCTTCCGGCGAAACAGCCCGCGCTCCTTCATGAAGCGGCGCACCGTCGTGTAGGACGGCACACGACCGAGCGCGGGCTCGAGCACCGCGAGCGCGGCGAGGTTGTCGGCGTGCAGCTGATAGCTCCAGCTCGGATGCTCGCGGTGCTGCACGATCACTGCCGCGATCAGCACCGACGACAGCGCCCGGCGCTGCCCCGCGTCCTTGCGGACCCGCCGACGCAGCGCGCCGACCGTGTCGGCGCGGGCCGACCCGCGACGCGCGGCGTGGAGCCAACGCTCGACCGTCGAGAACGCGAAGCTCACCTGCGCCCCGGTGATCGGGTGCTGCCACGTCCGCGCCGCGAGCGCTTCGAGCGCGGCACGTAGCTCGCCTTGCGCAGGCGGCGCCGCGAGTAAGGCGCCCACGATCGCAAACCGCAGGTTCGCCCACCGCTCGTGTCGTCGGTCCGTGTTCTTCGTCATCCCGTCGTCCTTCCGCGCCGGCATTCGCGCTGCCGAGCTCGGCGACGACCTCTATTCGATCGTGCGCGCGATCAATATCGGCATCCTCTGCGGGTCCCCAATGCCCATCACGAAGCGCTCGCTTCGAGCCCGGGCGTCGTCGAGATTGGTTCAAGCAGGCGCAGCAGCGCGATCACGGCCGACTGTTCGTCGTCGACGTCACCGAGTCGCTCGAGCACCGCGAGCGGCAACGCGGCCTCGTCAATCCCCGGAACGAAACGACTACGCAAGCTCCGCCAGAATCGGCTGGTCTGGAACGCCTCGGTCCACCATCGGCGCCAGCGCACCAGCGTCCGCCGGCCGATGCCGAGCAGTACTTCGATCTGCGCCACTCGCTTCTTCGACGGGCCGTGCTGCATCGCCGCCGCGAGGATCACCACCGCGCCGCTGTAGACCTTCGGCCCGAGAAAGCGCACCGACGGCGGAGTCGCTCGGCTTCGGCAGCCGTCCACCGCGCAGCAGAAGCTCAGTCGTCGGCGGTGCTCATCGCCGAGGCTGTCCGGACCGCCGCGTGGCTTGCGTTGGTAATTCGCCACGTCGAGTCGCCCTCCGCAGACGCAACCCGCGGCACGGACCTTCGCCGCCAGATCGACGTCGAACCTCAGCAGCAACTCGTAGAGCCTGGAATCTCGAAGCAACGTGTGGCACAGGGGAGGCCTCCTTTTCCTTTTGCGGGTTAAGGAGAGGAAGTCCTCGGGCAGCTTGAATGGTCAAGTTCCTCGAGGGCTTCTGCTATGGACCCTCGACGTGCGTGCTCAGGAACCGAGGGTCGAACCCTCAGGTTCTGCGCTCGTGCTCACCTCCGGCAGAATGTCCTTGGTAGGCACCTCAAATGGCTGCGGCTCACCGTCCGGCATGCGGACAAGCTAGCTCCAGCGCCTACACTCCCGAGTGAAAATCGGCCCCCCGGGATCGACACCGGGCAAAGAGCAATGGGCTCGCTGCGCGGCGGTCTAACCGCCACTCCGCGACCGATTCGGGCACCACAGCGCATCGCACAGACGTTTGCGAGCCTCCGCGGCTGAGGAGTCAGCGCTAGGCTGCTAGCGACTCGCATTTCTGCTTTAGGCTCGTTCGCCCGGGGACGGAGAGCATCGTGGACGGCTACTTCACTTACGATCGCGACGTTCTGTTCCAGCAAGTCTGGTCAGAGCCCGTACGGAAGCTCGCGAAGCGCTACAGAATTTCTGACGTCGCGCTCGCGAAGGTCTGCCGGAAGCTGCGCGTTCCTATCCCCAGTCGTGGCTACTGGGCGCAAGTCGCCGCCGGTCAACACCCGGTCAAGCCCGAGCTCGAGGCATTACCCGAAGGTGCTCAGACCAAGCTCTACGTGCGCCGGGGGCGTCGCGAAGTCGTCGAGCTCACCGCCGAAGCGGAAGCCCTCGCGTCTCGCGAAAAGAGTCCAGATGCGGCAATCGTCGTTCCGG
>JACDER010000336.1 GCA_013816275.1 Actinomycetota bacterium
GCGCCGGTAGGCAGGCGAGGCCCTCCATGTTCGTGTCGGGCCGGAGGAACTCGTCCCGGTCGGCCACGCGCCAGCCCGTGTCGGTGAAGACGGACATGGGCACGACCGTCTCGCGCATCACGCCGTTCTGCCAGGCGGCCGTCGCGCGCTGCTGGGAGCGGACGGCGTAGGCGTCGGCGTCCTCCTTCGTCAGCTGCGGAAAGCGATCGTGCAGGTTCTCGGCCGTCGCGCCCATCGTCACCGCGGAGGTGTCGACCAGCCGCTCGGAGACGAAGCGCGGATTGAAGTCGACGTCGGCGCCCATCGGGTGGTGGCCCATATGCTCGACGCCGCCTGCGAGGACGACGTCCGCGGCCCCGAATCCGATCTCGCCCGCGGCAGCGGTGACGGCCGTGAGGGCGCCGGCGCACATGCGGTCGACGGCGAAGCCCGGGACGGTCTGGGGCAGCCCTGCGAGCAGCCCGACGTCGCGCCCCATCGTCAGTCCCTGGTCGCCGACCTGGGCGGTGGCGGCGAACACGACGTCGCCGATCCGCTCGGGCGGAAGCTGCGGATTGCGGCGGAGCACCTCGCGCACGACCTTGACCGCCATGTCGTCGGCGCGCGTGCGCCAGAAGACCCCCTTCGGGCCCGCGCGGCCGAACGCCGTGCGGACGCCGTCGATGTAGAAGACGTCCATCTGGATGAGTTTAGAGTGGCATCGACGCTCTAGGCTTCGGCGCGTGGAGTGGTCGGAGCATCTGGCACGCGAGCAGGAGCGCTACCGCGAGGGCGAAGCGCGTCTCCCAGGCCTCGACGACGCGGACGCGCGCCAGAAGCAGCTGACGCGGATGGGGAATGCGGCCGGTGGAGCCGGGCTCGCGCTGTTGATGGAGGGGCGGGACGGCGAGGCGGCCGAGTGGTTCTCGCTCGCGGCCGAGCGCTACCGGGAGAGCTTCGCCGACGCCCCACCGGGAAGCTGGGGCCGTCCGATCGGGGCGATCAAGAGCCTGCTCCTCGGCGGGGACTGGGAGGGCGCGGAGGCGGCGGCCGGCTGGGCGCTCGACGAGGGCGCGGCCGGGACCGAGTCGCCGATCGGCAAGTACGCCGCCTGCCTGGCCCTGCTCGTGCTCGCCGGGGATCGCGAGTCGCGCGTGCTCGCCGACGACCTGCGCACGCACGAGGGTTTTCCTGTCGACGTCGCGGACTCGCTCGCGATGATCTCGGCCCAGGACGTCGCGGGCTACGTGATCGCGGTCGAGAACGTGCTCGAGTCGTTCGAGACCCGCGAGGACTACCTCGAGGACATCCCCGTTGCGGACACGGTGATCGTGCTCCAGGCGCTCGCCGGACAGCGCAACATGGCGGCGGAGCTCGAGTCTCCGCTCCTGCCTCGGCCGAGCTAGCCGCGCACTTGCGACATCGGGATTACGACGACGTTGCCGATGTCGCGGTAGCGGGGCGGCTTCCGCCGCCGTTGGTAGACGTTGTAGGCGTAGACAACCGCCCGATCGGAAACGGCGACGTCGACGATCTGAGTTGCCGAGGAAGCAATCACGGAATCCCTGCCCGTTGCGAGCCGGAGGACACGGAGCTTCCGGCCGACGGCGTACGCGAGCACGGGCCCGTCGATCACGATCGTCTCGATGAATCCCGTTGTCCGCTTGACCTGTCGTTCGGGAGCCGAGGGAGCCGTGGTGAGCGTTACCGCAAGCGCAAGGGCTGCCGCGACAACGATGAAACTGCCACGCGCGAGACGTTCACATGAAGACCGAACCGGCGACTCAGAACCCGCGTCATTGAAGCTGCGCGCCAGCCTCGCGGTCGAGCACGGCGACCGTTTCACCCAATGCCGACCTCACTAGACTTGCCGGGGTTTCCGGGCTTGGAGGCTCGCCGAACGCCCTTCGCGCGGCATCGGCCTTGCTCTCGCCGGTCGCCATGAAGATCATCGCGAGGCAGTTCTTGAGCTCGGGGATCGTCATGGTGATTCGCTCGACGTACGGCTGATGGCCCGGGTCGGCCGGAACGACGAGCCGGTCGCGGATCTCGAGCGTCGGAGCGTTCGGGAAGAGCGATGCCGTGTGCCCGTCGGGGCC
>JACDER010000099.1 GCA_013816275.1 Actinomycetota bacterium
GGGGACTTCGTCGAACATGAACGCCAACGAGGTGATCGCGACGCTCGCGGGCGAGGACGTGCACGCGAACGACGACGTCAACATGGGCCAGAGCTCGAACGACGTCTTCCCGTCGGCGGTGCATCTGGCAGCGCTCGACGAGCTCACGAGCGACCTCCTCCCGGCGCTCCGGGTGCTCGCCGACGCGCTCGCCCGCAAGGCCGCCGAGTTCTCCGACGTCGTCAAGTCCGGCCGCACGCACCTGATGGACGCGGTCCCGGTCACGCTCGGCCAGGAGTTCGGCGGCTACGCCGTGCAGGTCGGGGAGGGCATCGCCCGCGGCGAGGCGACGCTCGAGCGGCTGGGCAAGATTCCGCTGGGAGGTACCGCAACCGGAACCGGCCTGAACACGCACCCCGAGTTCGCCGAGCGGGTGCGGTCCCGCCTGAGCGAGGAGACCGGGTTGCGCATCTTTCCGCCCGCCGATCCCTTCGAGGCCACGGCCGCCAGGGACGGCCTCGTCGAGACCTCGGGCGCCCTCAAGACCGTGGCTGTTTCGCTGACGAAGATCGCGAACGACATCCGTCTGATGGGCTCGGGCCCGCGGGCCGGGCTGGGCGAGATCGCGCTTCCGGAGCTCCAGAAAGGCAGCTCGATCATGCCGGGCAAGGTCAACCCGGTTCTCCCCGAGGTCGTGACGCAGGTCGCCGCGCAGGTGATCGGTAACGACGCGGCGATCGCGGTCGGCGGCATGCAGGGCCACTTCGAGCTCAACGTCTTCGTCCCGATGATGGCGCGCAACCTGCTCGGCTCGATCAAGCTGCTCGCCTCCGCGTCGCGACTCTTCGCCGAGAAGTGCGTCGACGGGATCGAGGCCAACCTCGAGGGCTGCGAGCGCTCGGCGGAGTCGACCCTCGCGGTCGCGACCGCGCTGAACCCCTACATCGGCTACGACAAGGCGACCGAGATCGTCAAGGAGGCAGCCGCCTCCGGCCGCTCGCTACGCGAGGTCGCCCGGGATGCGGGCGTCGACGAAGAGACGCTGGACAAGGCGCTGGATTACCGGGCCATGGCCCGGCCGCACGGCTAGGAGTCAGACGCTCCTAGGGCCGCGGGGGCTTCTCGGAGTCGCGCTCGAAGTTGGTTTCGACCCCGGCGCCGGCGGCGAACTCAGTCCGGACCTCGACGTCGTCCTTGCGGGACTCGTAATCCTCTTCAGCCACGTCCCGCTCGGCCTGGGTCATCTTCGACTCTTCGTCGGCGATCTCGGATCGATCCCGATTCCACCACGCGCTCAGTCTCTGAAGGATTCCTGCCATGGCTCCGAAGCCTAGCTCGGTTGGGTGCTCGGCGCAGCCGGGGGACATGGATGGCATGACCAACAGTCCAAGAACTAAGACGTCGAGCAAGAGATCGAGCTCGAAAAGCAGCACGGAGCGCTCCTACCCGACCGCGAGCTATCCGGCGTTTCTTGTCGTATCCCTACGGCCGCGGCCGTCCTGAGTCGCGCTCGAAAGCCGATCCATGGATGTAGTCGCCGCGAAGCATGGCGTCGTCCTTGCGGGCCCCGTAGTCGTCTTTGGTGATCTCTCTCTCGACCTTGGTCATGCGCGTTTCTTCCTCCGCAACCTCCCTCGCGTCCTTGGTCCACCGGGAGCGCAGGCTCTGCATGAATCCCATGAGGGAAGCCTAACCGGGTCTGGTTCTCGACGAGATCTAGTACGCGAGCGCGCCGCGGCCGGTCTCGGCCGCGTGTCGCTGCTCGTCCGCGCGGTAGCTGGAGCGCACGAGCGGTCCTGAGAACACGGACCCGAACCCGAGCGCCTCGCCCTGCTCGCGGAACCAGCGGAACTCGTCCGGGTGCACCCAGCGGTCGATCCTCGCGTGCTTCGGTGACGGCTGGAGGTACTGGCCAATCGTGACCACGTCGACGCCGTGCGCGCGGAGATCGCGCATCGTCTTGACCACCTCGTCGTTCGTCTCGCCGAGGCCGACGATGATCCCGGACTTGGTCAGCACCGGGTAGTCGGCGAGCTCCTTCGCGCGCTCGAGCAGCCAGAGCGCCCTGTCGTAGGAGGCCTTGGCGCCCCGCATCCGCGCGTGCAGGCGGCGGACGGTCTCGATGTTGTGATTGAAGACCTCCGGCCGCGCTGCGAGCACCGTTCGGAGGGCGTCCTCCTCGCAGTCGAGGAAGTCCGGCGTCAGGACTTCCACCGAGGCCTGGGGCAGCTTGCTCTTGAGGGCGCGGATCGTGGCCGCGTAATGCCCGGCACCCCGGTCCTCGAGATCGTCGCGGTCGACGGAGGTGACGACGACGTGCTGGAGCCCCATGCGCGCGGCGCTGGCCGCGAGCCGCAGCGGCTCGAGCGGGTCGGGAGGGCTGTCGGGCTTGCCCGAGTGGACGTAGCAGTAGCGGCAGGCGCGCGTGCACGTGTCCCCGAGGATCTGGAACGTCGCCGTCCCGCGTCCCCAGCACTCGGCGATGTTCGGGCAGCGGGCCTCCTCGCAGATCGTGTGCAGGCCGTTGCCGTGGATCAGCTCCTTCACCTCGAGGTAGCGCGAATCTGCGCTGGGCGCGCGTACCTTCATCCACTCGGGACGGCGTGGGCGCTCGGCGACGGGGAGCGAGCCCTGCATGTCTGGCAGTCTACGGACGGTGGCCGAGGCGACGTCCCGCCAAACCAAGTTCGGCCTCGTGTGCGACAGCGAAGGCTGGTTCGTCATCAACGCGCGCGAGACCCGGTGGCGCGACACGGGGCCGTTCGGGCACTTCTGCGACTTCGAGGGAAAGCGGCGCTTTCGCCAACTCGGGATCAACCTGAACGTCCTTCAGCCCGGCCAGGCGATCGGGGCGTATCACCGTGAGAACGCCCAGGAGGGTTTCCTCGTCCTCGCCGGCGAGTGCGCCTTGATCGTCGAGGGCGAGGAACACCGGCTTCTGCCCTGGGATTACTTCCATTGTCCTCCCGGCGTCGCGCACGCGATCGTCGGAGCCGGCGCTGGGCCTGCGGTCGTGCTGGCCGTCGGAAGACGAGGCCTGCGCCGGAAGGGGATCGACTACCTGCCGAGCGAGCGCGTGCCGCGGCACGAGGGCTCAGCGAACTGGAGTCGGGTGACGTACGGCGAGGGCTTCCTTCCCGACCTCTAGGCCGAAGACCTCGCCGAAGGCTCCGGCTGCGAGCGGCCTGACCTCGTCCACGGACACCGGCCGGCCGAGCTCGCGGCTGACGGTGGTGAACGCGGCATCCTCGAGCCCGCAGGCGGTGATCCAGTCCGTGAAGGGGGCGGGGTCGAGATCGACGTTGAGCGCGTAGCCGTGCGTCGTGACCCAGCGCGAGATGTGGACGCCGATCGAGGCGATCTTTCGGGGCGGTCGCTCGAGCCAGACGCCGGTCAGACCCTCGATCCGGGTCAGGCGGAGATCGAGCGGCGCCAGCGCCCGGATGACGGCCTCCTCGAGGTCGCGGCAGTACTTCCGCACGTCACGTCCGTGCCGGTTCAGGTCGAGGATGGGATAGCAGACGAGCTGCCCCGGGCCGTGGTAGGTGGACTTGCCGCCACGGTCGGTCTCGACGACCTCGACCTCCGCGCCTCCGGGAAGGTGAAGCTCGCCGGCGTCCGCGCGGCGGCCGAGCGTGATCACCGGCGGATGCTCGAGGAAGAGCACCGTGTCCGGTGCGCGGCCTTCCAGCACGTCCGCGGCGATCGAGCGCTGCAGCTCCCAGGCGTCGTCGTATGGAGTCAACCCCAGGTGGATCACGCGCACGTGTCGCACGCGGCCGACTCTAGTACACCGTCCGGCGAATACGGCGCGCTCCAGCATCACCGTACTCACCGGACGGCGCACTAGCTCCAGAACGGCTTTCGGCGGCCGGGCTGGCTGTGCCAGTAGTCCCGCTGCTCGATCACGAGGCCGTCTCCGTCGAAGCGGAGGAGAGACACTCCGGCAAGCGTCTCCTCCTTGCCGCCCGAATGGCTCACGGCCCACCACTCGACCGTGGCACGGTCTCCCGTGACGACCGGCTCGCCGAACCAGCAGTCCGCGGAGTCCTCGTCGGCGAAGGCCCAGTCGGCGTACGCTCGAGGGTCCTGAGGGTCGCGAAACGGCGCGGAGCGAAAGACGGCGCCGTCCGAGTAGAGCTCGGCGATGCGGCCGGAATCGTGTTCGCGCCAGCCTTGCGCCCACTCCTCCGCCCAGCGCTGCGCGGCTGACTCGACCTCGTTCACGCGACGAGCGCGCGGCCGGCGGGCGTCAGCTCGAGCTCGCTCTCCCCGGCGGGAGCAACCAGCCCGTCGCGCTCGAGCTCGTCCAGGAATGTGAAGCACCAGGCGTCTCCCAGGAAGATCGCCTCCTCCTGTGTCTGGTTCGCGAGGAAGAGCTGGATCGGGGTTCGCGGCCCGTCCGTGATCGCGGCGAGCAGCTGACGCTTTGTTCGGGAAAGCGGCTGCCGCTCTTCGAGCAGACGGTGGAGGGCAGCGTCTAGGTGCGGCAGAGCGGATGTGTCGCGCTCGAGCAGCGGCTCGACCTCGTCGGCGACGACGGCGCGCCAGGCCTCGCAGGCGAGCTCGACCGTCTCGGGTTCGACCCGGCGCCGGCTCGGCCAGAGCGCCTCCAGGTCGGCCGGCTCGAGCGAGCCGAGGTAGACGTCGGCCTGCACGAGCACGACGTTCGTCCGTGTGCTCACCTGCGAGAGGATCTGCAGCAGCTGCAGCTGGTCGTAGAGGTCGTGCTCGAACCAGAGCGCGACGGCCACCGCCCGGGCAAGCAGGTCGTCCCTCTGCTCGAGCTTGGCCTCGATCGCTTCCGCATCCCCACCGTTGCCCGCGAGAAAGCGTGCGCGGATCGGTCGCGACTCGGCGGGTTCGAACGCCAGCGGCCCGACGTGCAGCACGTCGTCCCACGAGAGGACGTCGCCCTCGAGCGGCCTCTCCCGCAGGGAGCTCGCCGCCGACTCGCCGTTTGTGACGTGAAGGGTCACCCCGAAGGCTGGGCGAACATCCAGCGGTGGCCTTCCGGGTCCTCGGCTGAGTAGAGCCTGAAGCCGACGCCGGGCTCGTACGGCTCGCGCAGGATCGTCGCGCCTTTGGCTTTCGCGCGCTCGTAGTGCGCGTCGAGGTCGTCCACCCTCACGTGGAGGCCGTCGATCACATACGGGTTGTCGAGCCAGCGGCGCGCCGCTTCGCACTCCTCGCGGTGGTGCTTTGGGTTTCTGTACTCGTTGTTCGGGGTCGCGAGCATGATCGAGCCGCCGTCGAACGAGAGCTCGGCGTGCGTGACCGTTCCGTCCTCTTCCGTGTATCGCTGATCGGCGTCTTCGATGAAGCCGAACGCGTCGCACAGCCAGTCGATCGCGCCTGCCGCGTCTTCGTACGCGATCATCGGGACGATCCGCTGCTCAGACACTCAGTACTTGTCCTCGCCCCAGCTCTCGAGCTTCTCGCGCAGATCGCGGAGGAACCGGCCTGCGAGGGCCCCGTCGACCAGCCGGTGGTCGTACGTGAGCGTGATGTTCATGATCGGCCGGATCGCGATCACGTCCTGCCCGAGCTCGTCCTGGACGACCCACGGGCGCTTGACGACGGCGTAGGTACCGAGGATCGCGGCTTGCGGCATGCTGATCACCGGCGTCCCGTGGAAGGTGCCGTAACCCCCGGGGTTGGTGATCGTGAAGGTGCCTCCCTGGACATCGTCCGGGAGCAGCTGCTTGTTCCGCGCTCGCTCGGCGATATCGGTCACCGCGCGGGCCATCCCCAAGAGGTTCAGCCCCTCCGCGTGCTTGGCCACCGGGACGATGAGCCCCTTGCCGTCCGTCAGCTCGACCGCGAAGCCGAGATTGACATAGTTCCGCGTCACGATCTGGTCGCCGCGGATCTCGCCGTTCACCCACGGGTACTCGAGCAACGTGTCCGTGGCCGCGCGGGCGACGAAGATGAGGTAGGTCGGGTTGACGCCGAACTTGCTCTGGTACTCGCCCTTGATCTTCGACCGGATTGCGACTACCTGCGACATGTCGACTTCGATCGCGCTCGACACGTGAGCGGCGGTATCGAGGGACCGGCGCATGTGCTCGGCGATGCCTCTGCGCATTGCGCTCATCGGCTCGAGCATCTCGCCC
>JACDER010000337.1 GCA_013816275.1 Actinomycetota bacterium
AAGGTTGGCTCGCCTGGCCGGCGTGTTCCGAGAAGCTAGGCCTGCGCTAGTGACACGTCAGTTTTAGATCTTTCCGAACAGTCTTCGGCACCTCGCCGCAGCCGACGTCCGCGCTGCCGACGGAGATCGCCTTCCACCCGGTGCTCCTGCGGTACTTGGCAACGCCGTAGCCCGCCTGGAAGCGGTCGCGGTACGTGGGCTTCGGGACGAAGTTCCCCCTCGCGTAGCTCGGATTGACCGTGGACACTCTGATGCCCTTGACGTCGAACTGGCAGGCGATCTTGTTCAGCCCGGCCAGCTTGGTCGTCTTGAAGGCCTTGGTAATGGAGACCGCCTCGTCGGCGTCGGGCTTGCCGTGACGCGATCGCGCCGGCCGCAACGGCGCCTGTGAGAGCGAGGATCGTCAGGAGGGTCCAAAATCGTTTCATCGAGCGTCCCTTCGGGAGTGGGAAGCCATTCTCGCCTATTTTTCCGCGGTGGACGCCAACGAGATCGCGAGCGCGGCGCGGGACCACCAGGTCCGGCTCGTGCGCTTCCTCTGGTGCGGCAACGACGGCACCGTGCGGGCGAAGGCGACCACGCTCCACGGTCTCGAGCAGCGCATGCAGAGCGGGATCGGCGTCACCCTGGCGATGGAGGCGATGAACTCGCTGGACGAATTGCAGCCGGTCGAAGGCATGGGACCGGTGGGCGAGCTCCGGATCGTTCCCGACCCGGACACGTTTCGCGTCCTGCCCTATGCGCCGCACGCGGCGGCCATGCTCACCGACCAGCTCGCACTGGACGGCGGCCCGGCTCCCGTGTGCCAGCGGTCGTTCCTGAAGAGGATGGAGGCGGCGCTGGCCGTGCGCGACGCCGTGCTCTACGCCGGCTTCGAGAACGAGTTCACACTCGCCAAGGTCGTTGACGGCGACTGGCGTCCCCTCGACAAGAGTCTCTGCTTCTCGACGATCGGGATGACGGCGTCGCAGGAGTACGCCGACGAGCTCGTGGGCTCCCTCGACCGGCAGGGTGTGCCCGTAGAGCAGTATTACGCCGAGCTCGGGCCCGGGCAGCAGGAGATCACGACCGGGTATGCGCCCGCGCTTCATGCCGCCGACGACCAGATCCTCACCCGTGAGACGATCCGCGGCGTCGCCACCGCCCGAGGGCTCGCCGCCTCGCTCGCCCCGAAACCTTGGCCGGATGCGCCCGGAAACGGCTGCCACATCCACTTCTCGCTCTGGGACCGGGATGCCGGGCGGAACCGCTTCTACTCTCCCGATGCGGCGCTTTCGCGCGAGGCGGCCGCCTTCAGCGCCGGCGTGCTGGACCACCTCCCGGCGCTGTGCGGGCTCACCGCGCCGAGCTACAACTCCTATCGCAGGATCTCGCCCCAGACGTGGTCCGGCGCCTACACCTGCTGGGGATATGACAACCGTGAGGCGCCGCTGCGCGTGCCGTCGGTCTTTCGCGGCCTGGAGGAGGCGTCGACCAACGTGGAGCTCAAGACGGCGGACGCAAGCTGCAATCCGTACCTCGCCCTCGGCGGCCTGATCGCCGCGGGCCTCGACGGCATCGACCGCGAGCTCGAGCTGCCCGAGCCGGTGGACGTCGACCCGGAGACGATGACGGAGGAAGAGCGGGCTGGACGTGGCATCGGGCGGCTGCCCGAGACGCAGGCGGATGCGCTCGACGCGCTCGCGGCCGACTCGGTTCTGTCGGCCGCGCTCGGCGAGACGCTACTGCGCTCCTACCTCGCCGTCCGGCGCTCGGAATGGCAGACCTACTCAGCGGAGGACGAGGAATTCGAGCGTCGCGGTCATTTTCTGAAGTACTAGCCCAGGTCGGTCTGATCGACCACCACGCTCACGGCGTGCTGACCGGGCACCCGCAGTCGCTCGTCGAGTTCCGCGGGCTGTTCTCGGAGAGCACCGACCGCAGACAGTGGCCGCACGTCGCCAGCTCGGTCTCGTACCGCTGGGCGATCCTCGAGCTTGCCGCCGAGCTCGGGTGCGAGCCCGAGGAGCGGGCGATCTACGAGAACCGCGTGGCACGGACGCCGGAGGAGTATGCGTCGGCCCTGTTGCGCGC
>JACDER010000100.1 GCA_013816275.1 Actinomycetota bacterium
CCGGAAGGCTGCTCCGGCCCCCACGACCTCCGGCGCGGCGCCTTCTCCGAGCTCGATCTCGATCCGCCCCTGGTGGACGTAGATCGTCTCGTCCTTCTGGTTGTGGAACTGGAGGCTGAGCTGCTCGCCTTCCCGAACGAACAGGATCTTCCCGCAGTAGTGCTCGCTGTGGGCCCAGATCAGCTCGTAGCCCCAGGGCTTCTCGACGCGCTTCGCGTCGAACGAGAAGGCCTCGAGGCCCTCTTCCGCCACGGCCACTAGTCCTCCCTCGCGGGCTCTCGGAGATCGGGCTCCGCGGTCTCGGGAAGCAGGTCGAGAGCAGAGCTGGCGCGCCCGATGCCCTCGTAGGCGAAGCCGGCGGCCCGAACATCGTCCGGGTCGAGCAGGTTCCGCCCGTCGATGATGAGCGGCCGCCGCATCGCCCCGAGCGTCTCGGGCGAGGCGAGCGAGCGCAGCTCATCCCACTCGGTCACGATCACGGCCGCGTCCGCGCCGGTGACGGCGTCGAGGACGGAGTCGCACTGACGCGCGCCGACGAGCCGGTCGCGCGCATCGGCGATCGGATCCCACGTCCTGACGTCCGCTCCCTCGGCCAGCAATCGCGAAGCGATGACGAGACTCGGCGCGTCGCGCATGTCGTCGGTGCCCGGCTTGAACGCGAGACCGAGGAGGGCGACCGTCGTGCCGCGAAGGGAGCCGAGGTGCTTCTGGAGCTTGGAGATCACACGACGCCGCTGAAGCTCGTTCACCTCGATCATGGCAGCGAGCAGCTGGAAGTGGTATCCCGAGTTTCCGGCGAGCTGCTTGAGCGACGAAGCATCCTTCCCGTAGCAACTGCCTCCCCACCCCACGCCGGCCCGGAGAAAATGGGGCCCGAGCCGGTGGTCGAGGCCGATTCCCTCGGCCACCCTGACCACGTCGGCTCCGACGAGCTCGCACACGTTCGCGATCTCGTTGATGAAGCTGATGCGCGTCGAGAGGAAGGCGTTCGAGGCGAGCTTGATCATCTCCGCCGACGCGACGTCGGCCTTGACGATCGGCGCGTCGATCCCCGCGTGCAACCGTGCGACCGCCTCGGCGTCGGCCTCCTCGAACGCGCCGACCACGATCCGGTCCGGCTCCAAAAAATCATTCAGCGCGGTGCCTTCGGCGAGAAACTCGGGATTGGACACGTACCCGACGTGGTCGAGCCCACGGGCGTCGAGTGCCGCGCGCACCTTCTCGCCGGTCCCGACCGGCACGGTGCTCTTCATCACGAGGATGGTGCGCTCCGACGAGGGCGGAAGCTCCTCGATCACCGTCCAGACACGCGAGAGATCCGCATCGCCCGAGTACGTGGGAGGCGTGTCGACGCACACGAAGACGAGCTCGGCGTCACGGACGGCCTCCGCGGCGTCGAGCGTGTAGCGCAGCCGCTCGCGGTTCCGCTCGATCAACTCCTCGAGCCCCGGCTCGTAGATCGGCACCGCCCCGCCCTGGAGAGCCGAGATCTTCTCGGGGACGATGTCCCTGATCGTGACGGAGTGGCCGAGCTCGGCGAAGCAGGCGCCCGTCACCAGACCGGCGTATCCGGCCCCGAAGATCGCGATGCGCGAGCCGGTCACTTCTTCACCGCGCCCAAGGGCTTCAGGCCCTTCGCGATCGCGATCATCGTCTGCGGCGAGAGCGAGTCGAGCAGCGTGTTCGTGACCCAGTACGTCGCGCCGTTTTCGTACAGCGCGATCATGTGCAGGTCGGGCCCGTTCCAGAAGAACCGGTACTGCCGCCCCTTGATCTTGTTGTCGAAGTTCCCGTCGTTCAGCACAGGGGCACCATCCCAGTCCGTCTCCTCCACGCCCCAGTACTCGGTGTATCCGCCGCTCTGGTAGGTGAACGTCAGGCGAACCGCCCTGTTGTCGCCGTCGATCTTGTACGTCCGGATCGGCATCGCGTCGGTTCCGGTATCCGGCGCCGAGCCGGTCGCCAGCAGGGTCGGCACCTCGAGCTTGAACGGCACCTTGTGCTGCGCCTTCGTGAGCAATCCACGTGTCGCGCTCGCATCGAAGACCACCGACGGCGGCTGCTTCGGCGGCGTGTGGTCGACGGGCGCGGGCGCGAGCGAGCCGTGGAACGTCGTGCCGACCGCGACGATGACCATCGAGCCGTTCGTCAGCGGTTTCATCTCCTTCGGAAGCTGCACGACGTCGGCCTGGCCGAACAGCGCTGCGATCCGGCGCGCGGCCGGCTTCGAGTGCTTCTTCGCCGGGTTCCAGAACACCTTGGTGTAGAAGCAGTGCACGCGCGGGCAGGTCCCCGGCGGCGCGTCGGCCGGCGTGTCGTTCTGCGGGAAGAGGATCCTGTAGCCGATCTTGTCCAGCCCGTCGACCGCCAGCCCGGCCGAGCCCGCGACCCCGTTGGCGTTGAGCACGCTGACGGTCGTCTGCGGGGGACTCGGCGCCTTGTCCTTGCCGATGTTCTTGTGCAGGGCAACCGAAGCGGCCTTCTCGGGCGCCGCGACGTCGGGATGCTGGAAGTCCCGGATCGCGGCCGCCATCGCGGTCGAGTCGTAGTTCACGACCGACCCGAGCGAGTCGGAGTAGCCGTTGGTAAGCCCGGTGAGCTTCACCTGGAAGATGTTCCCCTTGGGCAGGCCGTACAACCACTGGGCGTAGTTGAAGATCGTGTCTTCGGAGGGCGCGCCGCCGCCCTTCCGCCCGACGACGAGGTTGCTGACGATCGCATGGAGGATCCGGGGCATGTCCGTGATCGACGCCTTCCCGATCTGCTGTCGGACCGCCTTGAGGAAGAGTTGCTGGCGCGCGTTCCGGTAGATGTCGTCGTCGGTGTGGCGGTAGCGGACGAAGGCAAGCGCCTGGGCACCGTTCAGCTTCTGATACCCGGGGAAGAGGTTGATCTCCGAGTAGCGGTCGATCGAGCCGGGGCTCGTGTTGTCGTTCGAGTGGTAGTAGCGGCGGTCGACGTCGATCCAGATCCCGCCCAGCTTGTCCACGACCTGGGTGAAGCCGCGGAAGTTGACCGTGACCAGGTAGTTGATCGGAAGCCCGGTGAGAGCCCGGATCGTCGACATCGAGCCCGGTGAGCCGCAGAACGCGTACGCGGCGTTGATCTTGTTCGCGCCGAGATCCTGGCCCGGACACGTGATGTCGACGGCGAGGTCACGCGGGAAGGAGAGGATCGAGATCGCGGGCGGGTTCGGCTGCGTCCGAACGAGCATGATCGTGTCCGAGCGCGAGTGTCCGGTCTCGCCGTAGCGGCGGTCGTAACCGATCACGAGCGCGACGGCGGGCTTGCTCGGGTCGACCGCCCCGGCGAGCTGTTCCGTCGCCTTCTTGTCGGCCTTGGTGTGCGGGGCGACGGCGGCCACGCTGTGGTGGAAGAAGAGGTATGCCCCACCGGCTATCGCGCCCGCGAAGAGGACGACCACCGCCAGCAGCCAGCTGACGATCTTCCCGGCGACCCGGAGCCCTCCGCGCTGGGGAGGCGGCATCCGGTAGACCCGTACGGGCGTGTACGGGCCGGGGGGCAGGATCGCACGGCCGTTGCCGTTGACCGTGGCCCCGCGGCCGATTCCTCTTTTGAGCGTCGTTCGCACGCGTTCAGAAAGCGCGAGAACGCCTGTTTAGGCGCCCTCCCGACGTTTGAGGATAGCCCACGAACCGGGTGACGCTCCCGTTGGAACCGATGTATGGAAGAGTTGGGGAGTGGGACTTCGCGTCGGCCTCGCCACCGGACTGCTCCTGCTGCTGATCGCAGCCGGCGCGAGCGGCGCGCCGCCGACGGGGCCTGGGCCGATCATCGTCCCGGCCGAGTCCGACGGGCCGCTCATCGAGCCACCCGTGCTCTCGAGCAACAGCAACCACGTCCTGAAGGCCGACGTGACGCTGAAGCGCGCGGGACCGCCCGGCTCCAACGCGCCCACGTTCTACGGAGGGCTTCCGCTGTACTCGAACCCCGTGCTGCCGCCGCCCTCACCGAGCGGAGGCGCCAATCCTCCGAAGTTCCCGCTGAACTTCGCCGCGGCATACCAGTACACGACCGCGGATGGGACGACCTACCCGGCGGGGTTCCCCGCCGCCACGCTCCATTTGCAGCCGGGCGACACGCTCGACCTGACCGTCCACGACAAGCTCGCTGACGCGCCGGGCCCGGTCCTACCGCCCGGTGCGACTGTCACCAACATCCACACGCACGGCCTGATCGTGAGCCCGCTCGACGAGAGCGACAACGTCTACCGGACCATGACGCCGGAGGGCTCGTTCCGGACGAAGGTCGTGATCCCGACGGCGCATCAGCCCGGAATGGACTGGTACCACGCCCACCGCCACGGCTTCGTGGGCGACCAGGTCTACGGCGGCCTGGCGGGGACCTTGCAGATCGGCGACCCGCTCGACCCGTGGCCGCAGTACAAGGGCAAGTACACCGAGCGCACTCTCGCTCTGACCGTGGGGATGACCGCCGTCGACAAGACGACGGGCGACCGCTACCTCACCGATCCGAGCCCGACGATCAACGGGCAGCTCGCACCGTACGGCGCGACCTGGCGCAAGTACGTGAACGGCCAGTTCAACCCGACGATGACGATCCGCCCGGGAGAGACGCAGATCTGGACGTTCGCGGACATGGCGCGGAACGGCAACTTCAATCTCGCAGTCACGGACGGGAACGCCGAGAACCCGTGGCAGGCCTCGATCTTCTCGTACGACGGGAACACCAACGACGTCTTTCCACGCAAGACGACGCTCGCGCCGCCCGTGCCGTTTGTCTACAACGGGCCGACCGTCGTCGACCCGGGCGAGCGCACCACCATGGCCGTGACCGCGCCGACGAAGCCCGGCACGTACTACCTGATCGACAACGAGCACATGCGGCTCCAGCCGATGCCGCAGTTCTGGGCGCTCGCGACCATCCACGTCACCGGCGACCCCGCGACGGTGCCGCCGCCGAACCTCACCCCGAACGGCCCTGTTCCGGACCTCTACACGGTCACGCCGGACCAGCACAGGACGTTCGAGTGGAGCATCGGCACCGCCGCCAACGGGACGACGGATTTCCCGATCAACGGCTTCGTCTTCCCCGATTCGCCGATCGTCCCCATCCAGGTGGGCCAGGTAGAGGAGTGGCTGCTCGTCAACACCTCTGGCGTCGACCACGTCTTCCACATCCACCAGACCGACCTCGCCGTGATCCGCGTGGGCTCGAACCGAATCCAGACCGGCGCGACCACGAGCCCGTACCGCTACACGTCACTCCGGGACTCGGTTGACATCCCGCCGGGCCAGAGCGTGATCATCCGCTTCCGCGTCAGCCCCGAGCTCGGGAAGTACGTCTTCCACTGCCACATCCTCCCGCACGAGGACGGCGGGATGATGATGGGCGTCATCGCCGTCCCGAACGCGTCCCAGCGGCGCTCGGCCCTCGGGTCGCCGGCCGGTCAGCCGGCGCTCGTCGTGGTCAAGGACGGCAACGGGAAGACGATCGGCCGGCTCTCCCCGGAGGCGCGAACGTCGACGCGTGGGATCTCGACGGCTACCGGCGAGCTGACGGTGACCGGCCAGCTTGACGACAACCTGGTCGAGGACGTCGCCGCGGCGCCCGCCACTCCGGGTCCGGCTCCGTTCATCTCCGTCTACGACGGCAGCACGCTCCAGCGCATCGCGCACTTCCAGCCCTTCGGCAACCAGCGCGTTGGCGTGAGCCTGGCCATCGGGAACATCGACGACCAGGGGCAGGCGGAGATCATCGCCGGGCGGGTCGGGCCGGGACCGAGCCTCGTCCGGATCTTCAAGGCGGACGGGACGCTCGTGCACGAGATCAGCGGGACGCTCTCGGGGAACCTGCCGAACGGCGTTTCTGTCGCCTCGGCGGACTTTGACGGCGACAACTTCGACGACGTCGCGATCGGGGGCGGAAAGGGCGCCGCCCCCGACGTCACCGGGATCAGCGGCCTGGGGCTCTCAGAAGGCTCCACGACCACGCAGCTGTTCACGCTGACCGCCGCCGGCGGGCCGACGGCGGGAGTGAACCTCGCGGCCGGGTACTACGACCCGCTCACGCCGGAGGGGTTCGTCGCGAACCTCATCACC
>JACDER010000101.1 GCA_013816275.1 Actinomycetota bacterium
CGGGGGAACGTTGCGTTCCCCCGAGACGCTCGAAGCTACTTGTTCAGCTTCTTGGAGATGAGCTTCGGCTGGCCCTTCGAGTCGAAGCGGACGAGGCCGGCGAACTTGTTCGAGACGGTCGCACCGTAGGTGCCCGGCACGGCGTGCCCGACGGTGTCGTGCTTGAAGCACACCATCTGCTTGTAGGGGTTCGCGACGCTGCACGACACGTCGCTGCCCTTGATGAGGACGACGTCCCCGACGCCGATCTTCAGCACCTTCTCGGCGAAGGCGCCGGCGGTTGCGGCGAAGAGGAGTGCGGCGAACGCCGCGAATCCGATCAGGAACTTCTTCATGCCAGAAAGCCTCCGTTGGTGGACGGGAGTGAGCGATTGCGGCGGACAGGGTAGCGGCCGGCGGTCAGACTCCCCGTGATGCCCGAGGGATCGCTCTCGTCCGAGCAGGACGTCGAGGACTTCGAGCGCGGGACAGCCTTCCTCGCGGCGAGCGGTGGAGGACCGCGCGAAATGGCGAGCGGTCCGCTGCTCGATGATCTCGAGCGCGGGCTCGAACCCCGTTGGATCGACCTCCCTTCGCTCGCCGACGATGCACTCGTCGCCTGCACGTTCTACTCGGGCTCGATCGCTCCGGATACGTTCGACACGGCCGAGGCCGAGCGCGAGGCAGGAGTCGAGCGCATCACCGAACGGCTGATGGTTGAGGCCACCCGGCAGCTCGAGGCGTACCTCGGTGAGGAGATCGACGCGCTGATCGCGCTCGAGATCGGCGGCGTGAACACCGGGCTCGTCGTCGACGCAGCCGCCAACCTCGGCAAGCCGGCCCTCGACGCCGACTACGCGGGCCGGGCCGTGCCCGAGCTCCCCTGCATCACGCCCGTGATCGGAGGCGAGAGCGTGCTTCCACTCGCGTGCGTGGACTTCTACGGCGACGTGTCGATCGTCGCCGAGGCCGCCGGCGTCGCGATGGCGGAGCGGCTCACGAAGTACCTGGCGGTCGCGGCGTTCGGCACGGTCGGCTGCGCGGGGATCCCGCTTCGGGGTGAGGTCGTAAAGCGGATCGCGGTCCCGGGCACGCTCAGCGAGTCGCTCTCGATCGGCCGGGCAATCCGGCAGGCGCGCGAGGCAGGCCGCGATCCGGTCGAGGCCGCGGTGGCAGCTGTCCCCGGCGCACGCGTTCTGCTGCGGGGAGCGGTCGCCGATCGGAAGTGGGAGAACCGCGACGGCTACATGTGGGGCGAGCACGTGGTCGAGGGCGGCGGCACGAGCCTCCGGATCTGGTTCAAGAACGAGAACCTGCTCAGCTGGCTGGACGGCGAGCCCTACGTCTGCAGCCCCGACTTGATCGAGGTCGTGGACGACGAGAGCAGCGAGCCTCGCGTCAACACCGATCTTGCGGTCGGGGACCGCGTAGCCGTCCTCGGGCTCCCGCGGCCCGCGCAGTTGGGGACACCGGAGGCGATCGCCGCCCTCGGCCCCCGGCACTGGGGCTTCGACTTCGACTTCCAGCCAATCGAATCGCTCGCCTGACCGAGACGTCGCCCGAGGCGGCCCCTTTCGCGGGGGCAGGCTTCGCCCGTCCCCGCTCATGGACGCTTGATTCCAAGCTCGCCGCCGAAAATTGGAACGCCGCGACGCGGCGCGAGATTTTCGGCGGATTTGGCCCCGGGAGGAGTCGAACCTCCGCGCGCGGATTCGAAGTCCGCCGCTCTATCCGCTGAGCTACGGGGCCCTCGGTCAGTCTGCCAGGGTCAGGGGTGGCGGACGGGATTCGAACCCGCGACCACCGGGACCACAACCCGGGGCTCTACCAACTGAGCTACCGCCACCTCGCCGTTTCAGGATAGCCGCGGGCTAGAGAAGATGTTGTTCGCCGAACCGGCAACCCCCCGGCGGAAAGTGCGAAGCACTTTTCGCGGCTGAACCCGGGGCTCTACCAACTGAGCTACCGCCACCGCGTACGCGGCCAAGGATAGCCTGAGGTCTTCCGATTCCTGCAGGCGCCGGCCGGGTAGGCGGCGGCCATCGTGTCCGGTTCCGACGTGATCTCGCGCCCGTCCTCGAAACTCAAGTCCGCTCTCTCCTTACTCCGGCCCAAGGGTCACTTCAACCATGCGGCGTGGGAGCTCGCGTTGTACATCGGGCTCGGGGTCGCGCTCGCGATGGGGACGACCGTCGCCGTCGCCTGGGCCGCCGGGTTCGGGGACGTGCTGCACCGGCTCGGCCACCCGCGCGCGCTCTGGATCTCGCTCGCGCTCGCCGGCCAGGTCGTCGCCTACGTCGGCTACATGCTCGCCTACCGCGAAGTGGCACGGGTCGAGCGTGGGCCGGAGCTCGGAGTGATGAAGCTCGCTGCGGTCGTCTTCACCGGATTCGGCGTCTTCGTCGCCCACGGCGGGTTCTCAGCCGACGTGGTTGCCTTGCGAGGGACGGGAATCTCGAGGCGAGAGGCCCGGATCCGCGTCATGGGTCTCGGTGCTCTCGAGTACGTCGTGCTGGCGCCCGCGGTCTGCATCAGCGCGATCATCATCCTCGCCCACGGCTCCAACAAGCCCAACCTCGGGCTCACCCTTCCCTGGGCGATCGCTGTCCCGCTCGGCTTCGTCGCGACATTCTGCGCGCTGCGCTACCACCCCAAGCTTTCGCAGGCAGGCGGGTGGCGCGGCGCAATCGGGCATGCGCTCGACGGCGTTGCCGTCGTGCGGAACCTTCTTCGCGACCCCTTCAAGCACGGGCATGCGTTCGCCGGTATGGGCCTGTACTGGATCGGCGAGATCTTCTCGCTCGTCGCCGCGCTCCATGCGTTCGGGTCGCCGCGACCGGCGGTCGCGGCGTTGATCGTCGGCTACGCGACCGGATACGCGCTCACGCGGAGAACGCTGCCGCTCGCGGGCGCCGGTGTCGTGGAGGCCTTGCTTCCGTTCGCGCTCGTCTGGGTCGGCGCGAGCCTCGCTCCGGCCGTGCTCGCCGTCTTCATCTACCGGTTCTTCAACCTCTGGCTCCCGCTGATCCCGTCCGTCGTGGGCATGCGCACGCTCCGGCAGGACCACGAGGAAAACCGGCACCTCGCGCCCGAGCGCGAGGCTTCCTAGCCGAGCAGAGTTTCGTCGAGCCTCACACGAAGCTCGTCGACCGACTCGTACACGGCGACCGCGCCGGCCTCGACGAGCTCGACGCGCGCCCATCCGCCTGTCATCACGCAGATCGTCGGAACGCCGGCCTTGGCCGCGGCCTCGACGTCCCACTTCGTGTCGCCAACCATGACCGCATCGCCTTCCTTCACCTTGGCGAGCGCCGCCTTCACGAGATCCGGTTCCGGCTTGGTCCGCTCCACGTCGTCCTTGGTCGTCCACGCGTCGACGAGGCTCCGCACGTCGAGCAGGTCGAGGTAGTGGTCCAGCTCCTCTTCGGGGGCCGAGCTGGCGAGGACAACGGCAACGTCACGTTCGAGCAGCGCGCACACGAGGTCATGCGCGCCCTGGAACGGAACCACCTCCTCGATCAACTTGGAGTACGCCTTGTCCCTCGTCTCGCGGATGTCGTCGCCCTGATCGCGGTCGACCTCCTCTCCGACGAGCGCGGGGACGAGCTGATCGCCGCCCATGCCTACGGCCCGGTGGATCCGCCAGATGGGAAGCGTGATGTCGTGCTCGCGGAACGCTCGGTACCACGCGAGCGCGTGGTGGTAGTTCATGTCGATCAGCGTGCCGTCGACATCGAGCAGTGCGGCTTTCGCCACTACGACGCCACGCGCTGCGGCGTCCCGGCGACCTGCTCCACAATCGTTCTGCAGAACGCGGGCCCGGCCTCGAGTGAGACGAGCTCGGGCGTGCCGCCCGCCGCCTCGACGGCCTTCCACGGCTCCGTCAGCTCGACCTGCTCGACCATGTGGGTCGCGAGAAACGCGACCTTCTTGTTCTGGAGTTCGCTCATGCCGAAACGCTTTCCGCGTGCGGGGATGCTAAACGTCGGCGGCCGTCTGGCCCGGACGCGGCTCTTCGAGGCCGGTTTCGGGCGGTCCCACCGGCTCCGGACCGAGGCGCTTCAGGTAGAGCCATTCGTACAGCAGGGCGGCAGCCGCGGCACCGGCGATCGGCCCGAGGTACCAGATCCAGCCGTCGCTCCAGGCGTTCTGGACGAGCTGCGGCCCGAACGCGCGGGCCGGGTTCATCGCCGCGCCGGTGAGCGGCCCGGCGCAGAGGATGTCCATCGAGATCGTCAATCCGATCGCGAGCCCGGCGATCGCCTTGAAGGTGCCGCGCGGATCGGCCGCGGTCGCGAACACGACCCACACGAGGAAGAAGGTCAGGATCATCTCCAGCACCAACCCGGCGCCCGCGCCGATCCCTCCGAGCGCAGGAGCTCCGAGCTTGACCTGGTCGACATCCGCACTCGGGAAGATCCCCTTCAGGAGCAGGGCGGCGACGAGCGCTCCGGCGAACTGCGAAACCCAGTAGCTGACGGCGAGCGCCGGCTGCATCCGACGCGTGATCAGGAATCCGAACGTCACGGCCGGGTTGAAGTGGCCACCCGAGATGTGGCCGAGCGCGGAGACCATGACCGCGATCGCCAGGCCATGGGCCAGCGCGACGCCGACGAGACCGATGCTCGGAACGCGAACCAGCTCGATGATCGAGCCGGCACCGATGAAGATGAGCGCGAAGGCGCCGACGAACTCCGCTACACAACGTCGCAGCGCGTCTTCCACGCCGCGGACACTAGTGAGCGGTTCGGACGATGCCCTTCAGGAAGGGGACGACGGTCTGAATGAACTTGTTCTGATCCGGAAAGTCGAGCAACGGGTCGAGGTGGCCCATCTCTTCGTCCTTGACGAACGTCGACCGCGGGATCTTCGTCGCCGCGACGAAGCGCTTGGCACCCATCAGGACTCCGCCCTCCGAGAGGCTCGTCTCGAACACGTACAGCGGCCTGTCGATCTCGTGCAGGTGGCTCAGGCGGAGGCCGAGGTAGCGCGCGGCCGCCGTCGGCTTGACGTACTGGGCTCCGCGCAGCATGTCGAGGTCGAGCCGGGCGGGGTAGTACCACTCCATCGCATTGCCGGGCTCACTCGCAAAGGCAGCACAGACCTGGGAGACGCTCGAATAAGGCCCGTTCACCCACGGGCGGGGGTCGCCCGACCCGGCGAACTGCCCTGCGCGCACCTTCAGCGAATCGTCCGAGTGCTGGAGAAGCCAGCCCACGAAGGCCTCGTTCGTGACCGTAAAATCCGGGAGCGTGCCGGGCGGGATCAAGCCGGGCGGGATGAGCGACGTGAGGAACTGCAGCGCGGAGGTGCCCTGCGGGTCGGCCAGCGCGTACTGGCACCCCAGCTCGGGTAGGACACCCACGATCCAGAGCGGGAAGCCCAACGGCGGACCTGTGAAGGCAAAGGGCGTGTTGTGCTCCAGCGTTTGCAGGCGCGTCTTCGCCTGCGCCACGTTCGCGAACGGCGGCCAGAAGGACGTTCCGGCCGCCAGCTTCCCCCAGGTGCCGAACAGGCCGCCGTCGATCAGGACGAAACCCGCCAGGTCGCGGTAGCCGGCCCGGCCCGAAAAGTCCCAGGCGGCGTACGCGGGAACCGCGGTCGCGCCCGCCGAGTGACCGCCGAGGATCACGCGGCGCTTCCCTCGCGCACGCGCGGCGAGCACCACACGGTGCACGTCGTTGACCTCGACCGCGAGGCCCCACTTGCGCACGAAGGAGGCCTGCGAGTCGTCGACTGGTGCGAACGAGCGACCGTTGAGGGGTAGCAGGCCCGTGTAGAAGCCGAGCGCCGCATTCGGATCGTTGGCCTCGAAGCCGCTGGTGTCCTCGAGCGCGTTTCCGCGACGGTCGATCGTCCAGACCGCGAGCCCCGGGACGCGCCGAGGGAGCGTCTCGCCGAGCAGGTTGAAGGTCGCCTGCCCCGACGGGCTGCCCGGGATAAGGACGAGGATGGTGCGCGCGCTCGACGGGCCGTACTTGCGCAGCCAGATCGTGTTGTACTTCGCGGGGCCGGGGGCGTCTCCGACGGCGAACTGGACGCGCTTTCCGCTCCATGCAGCGGCCGTACTGGGCAGAACGAGCATG
>JACDER010000102.1 GCA_013816275.1 Actinomycetota bacterium
GCTCACCATCAAGTCCGACGACACGATCGGACGGGTCAAGGCCTACGAGGCGATCGTCAAGGGCGAGAACATCGCCGAGCCGTCGATCCCCGAGTCCTTCAAGGTGCTGCTCAAGGAGATGCAGTCGCTCGCCCTCGACGTCAACGTGCTCTCCGACGAGGGCCGGGCCGTCGAGGTGCGCGAGGAGGACGACGAGCTGCTGCGGGCCGCAGAGGAGCTCGGCATCGACCTGTCGCCCGGATCGCTCCGCGCAGCGGCGCGCGAGCCGACCGGCCAGGAGGTCGAGGAGGGCCAGGAGCGCGTCGACGAGACCGGCGAGCTGACGCTCCCCGCCGACGAGACGCTCGGCGACGTCGAGGACGTCGCGCTCGCTCCCGCCGACGCGGCCACGGAGGAGATCGAAGAAGAAGTAGGGCCTCTCGGCAAGGCCGAGCTGGCAGACGCAGAGATCGAAGACTAAGGGTGGCCGCCGCGGTGAACACGATCAGTCCGGCCGGCTGCATAGCGGCGCATGCCGTGCCCACCACAGCGACCACAAGGAGAGGCTGAGAGCTTGATCGACATCAACGACTTCGACGCGATCCGTATCGGGCTCGCGTCGAGCAAGCAGATCCGCGACTGGTCGTCCGGCGAGGTGACCAAGCCGGAGACGATCAACTACCGGACGCTCAAGCCCGAGCGCGACGGCCTGTTCTGCGAGCGCATCTTCGGTCCGACCAAGGACTGGGAGTGCTACTGCGGCAAGTACAAGCGCGTCCGTTACAAGGGCATCATCTGCGAGCGCTGCGGCGTCGAGGTGACGCGCCAGAAGGTGCGCCGTGAGCGGATGGGACACATCGATCTCGCCGCGCCCGTCTCGCACATCTGGTTCTTCAAGGGCGTTCCGAGCAGGATCGGCTATCTGCTCGATATCGCTCCGCGCGAGCTCGAGAAGGTGCTTTATTTCGCCGCCTCGATCGTCACTTCGGTGGACGACGAGCTGCGTGCGAAGGACCTGAACGACCTCGAGGACAAGGTCTCGGCCGAGTCCGAGCGCATCTACGTCGACCGCGACGAGGCACTCGCCGCGCTCGAGCAGCGGCTCAAGCGCCGCCGCGCGTACTTCGCGAAGGGCGCCGAGAAGGGGTTCGACGAGGACGACGACTTCTGGGCACGCGGCCTCTCGAACTGGGCCGAGGAGCAGGGTATGCCGACGCTCGAGGAAGCGCGCGAGCTCGTCGGAGGCCTCTTCATCGAGCTCGTCGCCGAGATCACGACCGAGGACTCCAAGAAGATCCGTGAGCTCGTCCGCAACGCGGCCATCCGCGACGACCGCAAGCTCACCCCGCGTGAGCTCGAGGGCGTCGTCACGGCGGCCCTTCAGATTCGCGAGGGTCTCGCCCCGCTGTACGCGGAGCTGCAGGACGCCTCCGGCTCGAAGAAGGGCGCGCTGACGAAGCACATCAACCGCATCGTGTCCGCGCTGCTAGGCGGCGAGGAGCTGAAGGAGGAGGACGCCGAGCTCGTCGCAGGCGTCGACCAGAAGAACCTCGAGAAGGCTCGCGAGCTCGGGAACGGGCTCCTGGCCGAGGTGCTGGAGCAGGCCGACCCCGCCGCGGATGCCAACGTCATCCGCGAGCTCGCGAACGACCTCTGCCTGCGCACCGACGGCCGGATCCAGAAGGAGGACCTCGACGCGCTCGTCCAGTGGTCGCTGAAGGTTCGCGAGATGTATCTCGACATCGAGTCTCGCCGGCAGGACACGCGCGAGGCGGCCGAGGAGTCCCGCAACCGGCTGGCGCAGACCTGGGACACGTTCAAGGCGCTCGAGGTGAAGCAGATCATCAACGACGAGCAGCTGTTCCGCGAGCTCAAGGACCGCTTCGGCTCCTCGTACGGCTTCGGGGTCTACTTCCACGGCGGGATGGGCGCGGAGGCGATCCGCGACCTGCTCCGCGACCTCGACCTCAACGCCGAGGCGGACTCGCTGCGGGAGACGATCCGCACGTCGAAGGGCCAGAAGCAGCAGCGCGCGATCAAGCGGCTCAAGGTCGTGAACGCGTTCATCAAGTCCGAGAACCGCCCGGAGTGGATGGTCCTCGAGGCGGTTCCGGTCATCCCGCCCGAGCTGCGCCCGATGGTGCAGCTGGACGGCGGCCGCTTCGCCACGAGCGACCTCAATGACCTCTACCGGCGCGTGATCAACCGGAACAACCGCCTCAAGCGGCTGCTCGACCTGGGGGCGCCCGAGATCATCGTCAACAACGAGAAGCGCATGCTCCAGGAAGCCGTCGACGCGCTGTTCGATAACGGCCGCCGCGGCCGCGCGGTCACGGGCCCCGGCAACCGGGCGCTGAAGTCGCTCTCCGACATGCTCAAGGGCAAGCAGGGGCGCTTCCGCCAGAACCTCCTCGGCAAGCGCGTCGACTACTCGGGCCGCTCGGTGATCGTGTCGGGCCCGACGCTGAAGCTCCACCAGTGCGGACTGCCCAAGCTGATGGCGCTCGAGCTCTTCAAGCCGTTCATCATGAGCCGGCTCGTCGAGCGCAAGTCGGTCCAGAACATCAAGGCGGCGAAGAAGCACGTCGACTCGATGGTTCCTGAGGTCTGGGACGTGCTCGAAGAGGTGATCGCGGAGCATCCGGTGCTGCTCAACCGGGCGCCGACGCTGCATCGCCTCGGCATTCAGGCCTTCGAGCCGCTGCTCGTCGAGGGCAAGGCGATTCAGGTTCATCCGCTCGTCTGCCACGCCTTCAATGCCGATTTCGACGGCGACCAGATGGCCGTCCACCTTCCGCTCTCGGCCGAGGCCCAGGCGGAGGCGCGGATCCTGATGCTGTCGTCGAACAACATCCTCTCGCCGGCCAACTCGCGACCGCTCGCCACCCCGTCCAAGGACATGGTGCTCGGCGGGTACTTCCTGACCTACTCCGACCAGGACCTGGACACGCTCAAGTCCGAGGACCTCGATCCGCGGCCCCAGCGGTTCTCGTCGGAGGAGGATGTTCAGTTCGCGCTCGACGCCGAGCAGGTGAAGCTCCAGAGTCCGATCGAGTACCGCCCGAACGGCGGCGACGTGATCCTGACGACTGCCGGTCGCGTGATCTTCAACGAGGAGGTCCACCGGTCGCTCGTCGAGTCGCTCGGCGACGAGAACCGCAACGATGTCCACCCGTTCATCAACAAGCCGATGACGAAGCGCGAGATGGACGACTTCATCATGGGGCTCGTCCAGCGGTACGGCGCGACCCGGATCGCGAGCGTCCTCGACACGCTCAAGGCGCTTGGCTTCAAGTACGCGACCCAGGGCGGGATCACGATCTCGAAGAACGACATCGTCGTCCCGGAGGAGAAGGAGGAGATCCTCGAGGAGTACGAGGAGAAGGTGCAGAAGGTCGAGCAGCAGTACGAGTCCGGCCTGATCACCCCCAGCGAGCGCCACGAGAAGATCACCGAGATCTGGACCGAGGCGACGGAGAAGGTCGCGGACGCGATGGACGCCAACTTCAAGGACACGAACCCGATCAAGATGATGGCCAACTCCGGAGCCCGCGGATCCAAGAATCAGATCCGCCAGCTGGCCGGCATGCGCGGCCTGATGGCCAATCCGAAGGGCGAGATCCTCGAGCGGCCGATCAAGGCCAACTTCATGGAGGGCCTCTCGGTGCTCGAGTACTTCATCTCGACCCACGGTGCCCGCAAGGGTGGTGCCGACACCGCGCTGCGCACGGCCGACTCGGGCTACCTGACCCGCCGCCTGGTCGACGTCGCCCAGGACGTGATCATCCGCGAGCACGATTGCGGGACGTCCGACTCGATCGAGCTTCCGCTCATCACCCGTGACGGGCCGAACAAGAGCATCCTCGGGCGCACGCTGGCCGAGGACGTCTACAAGCCGCTCGCGAGCGGGCGGCCGGGCAAGACGAGGCTGGCCGAGAAGGGCGAGGAGGTCACTCAGCCACTGCTCCACGAGATCGCCGAAGGCCTGACGGAGACGGCCGACGAGACCGTCATTCCTGTTCGCACCGTGCTCAAGTGCCGCAGCGAGTTCGGCGTCTGCCAGGCCTGTTACGGCACGTTCCTCGCGACCGGCTCGATGTGCGAGATCGGCGACGCGGTCGGCATCATCGCCGCGCAGTCGATCGGCGAGCCGGGGACGCAGCTGACGATGCGGACGTTCCACACGGGCGGCACCGCAGGTGCCGACATCACGCACGGTCTCCCGCGCGTCGTCGAGATCTTCGAGGCGCGGAATCCGAAGGGTGTCGCCACCCTGGTGCAACAGGCCGGAACCGTCGACATCGAGGAGAGCGAGCGCGGCCCGAAGGCGGTGGTCCTGCCCGACGGCGTCGACGAGGAAGGGAACGCGCTCGAGCCGGTCGCCTACCAGCTCCCGCGGCGAACGCGGCTGCTGGTCAAGAAGGGCGACCATGTCGAGCCCGGCGACCCGTTCCACGAGGGCTCGATCAACCCGTCCGAGCTGCTGGCGCTCAAGGGCTCGACCCGAACCGAGCTGTACCTCGTCGAAGAGGTGCAGAGGGTCTACAAGTCGCAGGGCGTCGACATCCACGACAAGCACATCGAGCTGATCGTGCGCCAGATGCTGAAGAAGGTCAGGGTCGAGACCTCGGGCGAGACCGAGCTCCTGCCGGGTCAGCTCGTCGACCGCGTCGTGCTCGAGCGCGAGAACGCGCGCGTGGCCGAGGGGAAGAAGGAAGAGGCGATCTACGAGCCGCTCATCCTCGGAATCACCAAGGCCTCGCTGGCGACCGAGTCGTTCCTCTCGGCGGCCTCCTTCCAGGAGACGACGAAGGTGCTGACCGACGCATCGATCGAGGGCAAGGTGGACCACCTGCTCGGCCTGAAGGAGAATGTGATCATCGGCAAGCTGATCCCGGCCGCGACCGGTCTGAAGAAGTACCGGACGATCGAGATCGGCCCCTCCGAGAAGGTGCCCGTCGAGGCGTACACGCGCCCGGCGACCGAGGAGCAGCTGCTGGCCGCCCTCGAGGAGATCGGCTCCGACGGTGACGTCGACATCACGCTCGGCAACCTCGACATGAGCCTCGGCGGCGAGCCGGAGACCAACGGGGAGAAGCCTCCGCGCGCCTCGACCGAGGCCGAGGAAGTGCCCGAGGTCGATACGCCGCTCGACAAGGAGTAGCTCTTGCTTGACAGGCAGCGTGACGGAGGCGGCCCATTGGCCGTCTTCGTCGTTTAAGCGAAGAGGACGAGGATGCCGTAGGTCAGGCTGGCTTCGCCGATCCGGCCGGTGACCTCCCAGCAACCCTCGCTCGGGAACTCGGGAGCGCTCGGCCGCGTTCCGCCGCCGATGGGCTCGCCCGATGAATCTCGGAAGACCTGGGTCGGACCGTCACGCCGATGACCCTCGATCTGAACGGGTGCGTCGTGATTGGCCGACCACCATCCCTGCTTGAGGATGACTCCGCCGTTCGGCCTGGGCACCTGCGCGTAGACGGCCGGGGTTGGGAGCCACACCCAGAGCTGTCCGTTCCCGTGCGCGCCCTGGACCTCCGCCCAGTCGGGATCCGGCGGACGGTTTCCGTTCGCTGTCGTGATCGGGCATGGGTCGTGCTCGGTGAGGCGTGCCCGCAGGCGAGCTTCGCGGCGCGCGGCCCCTGCGGCGATGATCCGCCACTCATCGTTCTCCTTCTGAAGGCGCGTGACCGTCTGCTTCAGCGCGGCTACCTGCCGCTTCAGCTTCGCCACCTGGTTTTTCGGAGGCGGTGCGGCGCTCGCCGGCAGCGCGACCGCCGCTATGACGAAAGCGACCATTGCGAGCGTCTTCAACGGAGAACCTCCTGGGCGACAGCCCCATTATCCCATCCTGGCAGCAGCCTCGACCGAGTCGATCGCCAGAACGACCTCGAAGCGCACGAGGTCGTCCCACTCCGCCATCCAGTCGTCCAGGAGAGCGCGGTCGTCCGTCTCCGTCAGCTGGAAGCACTGCCGCAGGTCGGCGGTGACCCAGCTGTCGACGTAGCGCACTCCGTCAGGGAGCATTCGCCCACGCTCCGCCGAGCGCGCGTAGACCGGCTCCGGGCCGTGCAGAAACGTTT
>JACDER010000103.1 GCA_013816275.1 Actinomycetota bacterium
GAGGAGGCTTTCGAGCGTCGGGGTCAGACGCGCGCTCGTGTAGGCGGGCGTGATCGTGCGGCTGTGCCGCTCGCCCTTGCCCTCGACGAACGCGTTCAGCAGCTCCTCGAGGTAGAGCGGATTTCCCTCGGCTCCCATGACGATCTGGGCCAGCTCGGACGCGTCGAGCTTCTCGCTCTGCGGCCGCGAGGCGAGCAGCTCCTCGGCGGCCTCGTCGGCGAGCGGCCCGACGGTGAGCTCGACCGCGCGATGCGGGAAGTCCATCAGCCCGCGCGCGCGGAGCTTCCAGCCCTCGGACTGCGGATCGATGCGAGCCGTCGCGATGAGCAGGATCGAGGCGGTGTCGGCCAGTTCGAGCAGATCCTCGGCCAGCATGCGCGTGGACGGATCAGCCCAGTGGATGTCCTCGACGGCGATCACGATCGGTCCCTGGGAGGCCAGAGCCCCGACCCAGGTGACGTAGGCGCGGCGGAGCTTCGCGGCGAGCTCCTCGGGACTGAGGTGTCGCAGACGGTCGTCCTCGTCGCCGTCGAGCTTGATCCCGAGCAGCTTGGCCAGGAACGGGAGGACGTCGGCGAGCTGCGACGCCGGTAGCAGCCCGAGCTTCGCCCGGAGCTTCGTCCGGATTGCCAGCTCGGCCTCGCCGCCCTCGGTGCCGATCCACTTGCGCAGCATCTCGACGAAGGGGCCGTACAGCATTTCGATCCCGTACGAGAGGCACGTCCCCTCGAGCCATGTCACTCGGCCAGTGGAATGTGCTCGCAGCTCGGCGAGGAGCCGCGTCTTGCCGATGCCGGCGTCACCGACGAGCATCAGCAGCTGCCCCCGTCCCGCCACCAGTTCGTGCAGGATCGACTGCAACCGCTGCATCTCCTCGATCCGGCCGATGAGTGGGCTGAGCGGAACAGCCTCGGTCGAGGCCTGCAGGCCGACGAGCCGCCAGAGACCGACCGCCTGGACGCGGCCCTTGACCTGTACCTCCCCGAGCGGCTCGAGCTCGAAACGGTGGAGGATGCTCTTTGCCGTCGCCTCGCCGACGACGGCGCTACCGGGCTCCGCAGCGGACTGGAGCCGCGCGGCGACATTCGCGGTGTCGCCGAGCGTGACCGAGCGCGGGTCCGCCGCTCCGACCATCCCGACCGCCACCTCGCCGGTGTTGATTCCCACTCGTGCGCTGAAATCGGAGATTCCCCACGCAGCTTCGACCTCGCGGGCGTAGTCGCCGACGACGTCCAGGATCCGGATCGCGGCCCGGGCTGCCCGCTCCGGGTCGTCCTCGTGTGCCGCCGGAACACCGAAGAAGGCGGCAATCCCGTCACCCATGTGCGATTGGACGTCCCCGCCAAACTGCTCCACGGCATGGCAGATGCGAGTTACGCACTCTCCGATCACGACCTTGACCTCGTCCGGGGAAAGCCGCTCGCCGAGCGAGGTCGAGCCCACGATGTCGGCGAAAAGCGCAGTCACGGGGCGGAGCTCGTCGCCTTCGGCGGGCGGAGGCGGCGGCGTGCGCTGCTCCCGGACAGGAGGAGGCGGCGGGGCCGGCGGCGACGCGGCTTGCACCGGTTCCGGGGGAGGGGGCGGCGCGTGGACGATCTGAGGCGCGGGGGCGACCATGGTGCGGGAGCCGCCCATGAGGGGGATACCCTCCACCTCGATCGTCGTCGCGCCGACCATGATCACGTCGCCAGGCTGCAGCCGGCGCGGCCCCGCCAGCTTCTCGCTGTTCACCACGGTCCCGTTCAGGGAGCCGAGATCCTCGATCTCCAGGGAGGAGTCGGCGGCGCGGACAACCGCGTGGCGGCGCGAGATGAGCGGATCCTCGATGGTGATATCCGCGTCCGTGCGGCCGAGGACCATCTCCCCGGCCACCTCGAATCGCTCGCCCGCGAGCGGCCCGTCCCTCATTCGAAGGGAGAACATTTGAGGCCTAGTGTAATCCTGCGTTCTCGACCGGCCGAGCGGCCGAGGCTACTTGGCGCTGACCTTGTCGATCGTGTCGATGCAGGTCTGTTCGGCGATCTTCGCGCGACACTTGCCCACCACCTGGTGGATCGGGTTCCACCAGCTGAACAGCGCGCTCTGAGCGCCGCGACCGGGCTCGCTCGCCACGGCGAACATGTTCGCGTGGTTGGCGCTGCCGAGCTTCTCGTGCGTCCACCCCACAACGGCGTTGCCGTTGCCGTCCGTGTAGCAGACGCGATGTCCGCCGGTCTTGCCGTCCGTGTGGCGCCAGACGCCTTCCCCTTTCCACTGGGTGCGGTCGCACCGGCCCATGTTGTCGGCCACCCCGCTCTTCTCCTTCTCGGCTGCGTACGCGGCCAAGACCGCATCTGCGTCGGGATAGAAGGAGAGCTGGAGCGTGTCGGGGAATGACGATGCGGCACCTGAGGGAGGCGTGCAGATATCTGTCTCGACCGCACCTGACGCGGGCACCTTCTGCGTCGTGCAGGACTTTGCGATCTCGGTCGGCACGAGGACGTCGAGCAGCGTTCCGGTCTTGGTGCTGCCGCCACCGCCCGTGAGGAGGAGCGCGGCGGCGACGCCCCCGCCGATCGCGGCCAGGAGAGCGGCTCCGAGCGCGATGAACAGCGGGCGTGGGCGCCGTCGGCTGGGCGGCTGCTCCGGTTGACCTGCGGCCGGCGGAGGGGCCGGAGGCGGAGCCGCGGGCGGCGTGGGCGCCGTGAGCACGGTTTCGGGCACTCGAGCCTGGTCGGACTGCTGCGTCCGGCGGGTCTCGGTGCCGATCAGGGCCTTGCGCATCGCGGCCGCGAACTCCGGCGCGGTCGAATAGCGGTCGTCCGCCGATTTCGCCATCGCTTTCGCGACGACGGCGTCCACGTCGGGCGAGAGATCCGGCCGCTTGCTCGTCACTGCGGGCGGCGGCTCGAGCAAGTGCGCATACATGAGCGCAACTTCAGAATCCTTCTCGTATGTCGGACCGGCCGTCAGGCATTCGTAGAGCACGCAACCAAGCGCATACACGTCGGCGCGACGGTCGAGCTCGCGTCCCTCGATCTGCTCCGGCGAGGCGTAGTCGGCGGTTCCCACGAACATGCCCGTCTTCGTCAGCCCACCACCCGCGGCGCGCTGCTTCGCGATCCCGAAGTCCGACAGGTACACGTGATCGCCGCCCTCGTGCCCGTGACCGGGCACGACGAGGATGTTCGCGGGCTTCACGTCTCGGTGAACGAGCCCCTTGTCCTCGTGCGCCGCGTGGAGCGCGTTCGCCACCTGGCTCATGAGCGAGGCTGTACGGGTAGCTGGAAGCGGCCCCTCCTGCTCGAGAATGGCCTTCAGCGTCGACCCGCCGACGAAGCGCATCGCAATGTAGAAGACGCCGTCCTGGTCGCCCGCCTCGTAGATCGGGATCACGTTGGGGTGGTCGAGTGACGCCGCCAGGCGTGATTCGCGCATGAACCGCTGGCGAAACGAGTCGTCCTGGCTCAACTCCGGCATGAGCAGTTTGAGCGCCACGGTTCGCTCCAGCCGGAGGTGCTGGGCGCGGTAGACGATGCTCATCCCGCCGTGTCCAATCAGGCCTTCCAGCCGGTAGCCGGCGAACTCGGTTCCGACTTCGGGCATCCAGGCTGCACTCGTCACTGCCCGCAGTTCTAACAGACCGGTCGCAATCCGGTAGGAACTGCGCTCACCCCTTGTTGGAATGGCTCGCCTGTGAGTAAAGTGTGGAGTAGTGCGGGGTCAGGGGTTGCCGGGCATGGGAAGGCTGCTGCTTTGCGCTGCGCTCGTCGCCGCGGCATCCGTGGCCGTGCTCGGCGGCGGGGTCGCGTCGGCGGCCAAGGCCGGCAACCATGCGGTCTTCACAGACCCGGCCGGCGACGCGCAATCGTCGTCCACGACGAACTACGCCGCCGACATCCGCCAGGTGGACGTCACCAGCACCGACGCCGGAAAGCTGACGTTCGCCGTCACGCTCTTCGACGCCGATGCCAAGCTCGTCTCGGGAGACGAGCTTTCGGTCTACGTGGATATCGACCGCAAGTCGAGCACCGGAGACGCGAACGGCTTCGAATACCAGTTTCTTGCGACCGGCTCCACCAGCGGCACGACGAGCTTCCTCTTCTGCACGCTGATCGCGCCGCGCTCGTGTCAGGAGTTCGTGTCCGGCAACGCACACGACACCAAGACCGCGACCAGCACCCACGTTGTTGACTTCGCGATCACGTCGAACGTGGCCGCGTTCGACTTCGCCGTCATCGAGGCGTACACGCAGCCGAGCGGGACGACGACGCTCTACGATTTCGCGCCTGACACAGGGCGCTATTCGTTCGAGACCAAGAGCGATCCCGACAAAGACGGCCTGTTCGGATCCGGCGACAAGTGCCCAACGGTCCCAGCCCGCGGCAAGAGTGACCCCAACAACAACGGTTGCCCCGGGCCGTTCAAGTTCATCGGAACGAAGGAAGCGCACTTCAGCGGGCTCGTTTTCCCCTCGTTCATGCGCCTCACGGAGCTCCGCGTCACGGGGGCGCCGACGGGCGCAAAAGTGGCCTTCTCCTCGCCCAGGGGCGGCGACTCCGCCACCGTCAACGGTTCCGGGACCGCTCGTAGCAAGCGCATCAAGGGCGACTTCCGGTACGGCTCCGTGATCACGATCCGCATCACGAAACCGCAGTTCGTGGGCGTCTACCTGAAGGAAACGATCGTCAAGAGCGGCCTCAGGGTCGTTCGGCGGCTCTGCATCCCCGCGACCGGCGGCGCGCCGGTCAAGTGCAGCGACAAGCTCAAGGGCAGCTAGGCAGCTCGCGCGCCGCGCGGCGCAGCCGCAATCCCGCTCCTCAAGCGGGATCCGGCTTAGCGGAGGGGGAGGGATTTGAACCCTCGTCGGACCCAGAGGCCCGAAACGGTTTTCGAGACCGCCGCATTCGACCGCTCTGCCACCCCTCCCGAGCGCCGTCCAGCTAGCTCGACGGCGAAGCGGAGAAGGAGGGATTCGAACCCTCGAAGGAGGTTATTACCCCCTTAACGCCTTAGCAGGGCGCCGCCTTCAGCCACTCGGCCACTTCTCCGGAATCAGCCCAGGATAGCGTAGTGGCTGTCCTCGAAATTGGGGATTGACGGACCGGCTAAATACTGCTTACGTCAGGGGGGACGCTCCCGTTCACGGGGCTCCCACTCCTGCCGGTGCTTGCGTTTGCGCTGGCGCTGATCGGCCCGGGCGTGCTGCTCAGGACGAGGCGCAAGGGGGAGGTGACGATCGCCGAGCCGACTATCGTGCAGCGGCGCCTTCGGGCGCCGCTGCGTTCCTCCCCCGCGACCACAAAACTGACCTTGACAGGTTCTCGAAATAGCCGTAGCGTCCTGCGTTCGGGTAGGCGTTGAGGCGTTCGCAGTGCGCGCTTTACACACGGGTTCACGCATCATGGAGCGCAGGGCCCGTTATGGCTGACTGGCCGATGCACAGCGCGCACTGCCAACGCCTCGGCCTGTTTGCTTCCGCAGCGGCGTGAGTGTCTCATTCCGGCCGAAGATTGTCAACTTTCGCGTCTAGAGCCTTCCGGCCTCGATGAAGCGCTGAAGGAAGCGCTTGGTGCGCTCCTCGCGCGGTGAGGTGAAGATTCGACCGGGCTCGCCTTCCTCCAGGATCACGCCGCCGTCCAGGAAGCAGACGCGGTTCGCGATGTCACGCGCGAACCCCATCTCGTGCGTGGCGATCACCATCGTCATGCCGCCCTCGGCCAGTCCCCGGATGACGTCCAGCACCTCCGCGACGAGCTCGGGATCGAGCGCGCTCGTCACCTCGTCGAGCAGCAGCAGGTCGGGCTTCATCGCCAGCGCGCGCACGATCGCGGCCCGCTGCTGCTGGCCGCCCGAGAGCCGGTCCGGATACTCGTCCCGCTTGTCGGCGAGCCCGAAGCGGCCGAGCAGCTCCGCCGCCTCCGCCTCGGCGCGCTCTCGAGGAGTCCCGAGAACCTTGCGCGGTGCGAGTGTCACGTTCCGCAGGACGGTCATGTGGGGGAAGAGGTTGAACGCCTGGAAGACGATCCCGATTCGGCGGCGGACGACGTTCGCGTCGACGCCATTCGCG
>JACDER010000338.1 GCA_013816275.1 Actinomycetota bacterium
TCCGGATCGCGCGCGACAACAGACGCGTGGTGGTCGGCCGGTCCCTAGACGGCCGGCCACTTCGGGCGCTCGAGCTCGGCTTCCCCGGCCCGCGCACGGTCCTCGTCGTCGGCTGCATCCACGGAAACGAATGCGCGGGCACTGCGGTCGTCAAGAAGCTCGAGACGTTGCCCCCTCCACGCTTCGATCTCTGGGTCATCCCCGATCTCAATCCGGACGGGCGTGCGGCCGGTACGCGGCAGAACGCGCGCGGCGTCGATCTCAACCGCAACTTCCCCTGGGCCTGGAAGGCCCGTGGGAAACCGTGGGATACGCAATTTCCGGGAGTGCGGCCCGTGTCGGAGCCCGAGAGCCGGTTCGCGGCGCGGCTGATCCTCCGCCTCCGCCCACGACTGACGATCTGGTACCACCAGCACGAGGATCGCGTCAGAGCCTGGGGACAGAGCGTCCCAGCGGCGCGGAAGTACGCGCGGCTCTCCGGCATGCGGTTCGACGCTGTCCACTGGCTGGCCGGCACAGCGCCGGACTGGCAGAACCACCGGTTGCCAGCCACATCGTCCTTCGTCGTCGAGCTGCCGGCGGGGTCGCTGTCTGCCGGCGCGGTCGCCCGTCACGTGCATGCGATCCTGGATCCAGGCAAGTAGGGTCCGCCCGCATGGAGCTTCCGGAGGCAACGGTCTGGCTGGAGAGCCGCGATCCGGTCACCCTGCGCGAGCTCGTCGCCGACGGGCCGGTCCTGCTCGTCTTCTACCTCTTCGACTGGTCGTCGACCTGAACGAACGAGATGGAGCTCCTGCGTGACAGGAGATCGGGGCTCGAAACGGCCGGCGTGCGCGCCTTCGGGGTCTCCCGCGACTCGCCCTGGACGCACATCGCCTGGAAGCAGGCTCTCGACCTCGACTTCCCGCTCCTGTCCGACTGGAACGCCGAGGCGACCGAGGGGTTCGGCATCGCCCGCGAGTTCAAGGGGATGCGCGGCGTCCCCGAGCGGGCGGCCTTTCTGATCGGACAGGACGGTACGGTGCGGGGCCGATGGCGGTACGACGACTCCGAATTGCCGAACTTCGACGAGCTGGTTCGAGCCGCGCAGGCTTTGTCGGACTAGCCTGCGGCCTCTACCTCGCCGCCGCGGTCGTCGCCACGTGGCCGGCGGTGACCCAGGCGCACTCGCACTTCATGGCCGACGCCCGGAAGGGGGCGACCCAGCCCCCGCCCGGAGACTTCCTCCAGTCTGGATACGAGCTCTGGCTCGTCGGGAACCAGCTCGAGCACGGACGCGCCCCCTGGCTCGATCCGTACTCCTTCCAGCCCGAGGTCGGCCCGCGAGTCAACTTCGGAGGCTGGCCGTTCGGGCTGCCGTACTGGCCGCTCGACGCCGCCTTCGGGCCCGTCGTGGCCTGGAACCTCCTCGTGCTCCTGACGTTGATGGGCGCGGGCCTCCTCACCCTCGCGTGGCTGCGCGAGCTCGGCGTCGGGCGAGGGGCGGCTCTGGCCGGCGGGCTCGCGTTCACGCTCGCGCCCTACCGCGTCGAGCAGAGCGCCGGGCACCTGCTCGGGATCATCGCGATCCTGTTACCGCTCGCACTCTGGTCGTTCGAGCGGGGACGGCGCGGCAGCGCCTGGTGGTTCGGGCTCTCGGCGGCGGCGCTCGCCTCGATCCCGCTCTCGGGCCAGGTGCACCTCGCCCTCGGAGCCGTGCCGTTCTTCGTCGTCTATGCGCTCGTGCGCTCGCGCCGGCGAACGGCGCTCGTCGGCACAGCCGCGGCCGCCATGGCGGCGATCGGCGCCGGCCTGCTCGTCCGCTATGTCGCACTCGTCGGGTCGGTCGGGCAGGGCGGGCGGAGCCTGGAGGAGGTCAGGGCCCACTCAGCGGACTGGAACGACTTCGTCACGCGCGAATCTCCGGTCCAGCAGGAGAAGTTCGTCTACCTGGGCTGGGCGACGCTGATCGTCGCGGGCCTCGGGCTCGTCGCCCTGCTCGCCAGGCGGCGATGGGGCCTGTCGGTCATCCTCGCGCTCGGCGTGATCTTCCCGGTGCTGCTCGCGCTGGGCACG
>JACDER010000104.1 GCA_013816275.1 Actinomycetota bacterium
GTTCGAGCGTTCGCCGCGCGCCGCGCTCGAGGCCGGCACGCGCACGGCCGAGCCGCTCCGTCAGCTCGTCCAGGTCGAGGACGACGAGACGGCCCGCGACGCTCGGCGTCGAGGCGCGGACGTCCGCCGCGAGGTCGCAGAGCGGCGTGTCCTGCTCGTGCCCGACGGCCGAGACGACCGGAACCGGGCACGCGGCGATCGCCCGGACGAGCCGCTCGTCGCTGAACGGCAGGAGATCCTCGAAGCTCCCCCCGCCACGTGCGACCACGATCACGTCCACCTCGGGCAGCCGGGCGAGGCGCTCGAGGGCGTCGGTAATAGTCGGTGCAGCCCGTGGCCCCTGGACGTACGTCTCGGCGACGACGATGCGGGCCGGCGGGAAGCGTGAGGTGATCGCGGAGAGGACGTCGCGCTTGGCGGCCGCGTCGTTGCCGGTAACCAGCCCGATGCGGCGGGGCAGCAGGGGAAGCTGCCGCTTGCGAGAGGCGTCGAACAGCCCCTCCGCGGCGAGCTGCTTCTTCAGGCGTTCGAGCGCCGCGAGGTGGTCGCCGAGACCGAAGCGTTCGATCGTGAGCGCGCGCAGGCGGAAGTCGCCGCGCGCCTCGAACAGCTCGGGCCGCCCGAATACGTGCACCCGCTCACCGTCGGAGAGGTCGAGCCGCAGCGCGTCGAACTGGCGGCGCGCGATCGTGGTGGCGAGGCACGCTCCGCTCTCCGGGTCCTTGAGCGTGAGGAACACGCTCTGCCAGCGTTCCTGGCGGCGCAGTTCGGTGACCTCACCTTCGATCCAGACGGTGGGGAGCCGCTCGAGCCAGGAGCCGACCCCGCGGTTGAAGGCCGCGACGGAGTAGACCTTGCGGTCGCCGTACTCGATCGCCTCGACTTTCATCGACGCAGCATGCCACCTGGTGCCGGCGCTGCGGCCCGGACGAGCGGATCGGGGTCCGGCGCGTCCGCCCACACCCCACCCACCCAAAGGGGGCTTCCGGTCCCGCCCTCGCTCACGAGCCTACCGCTGCGCGGGCGGCTGGAAGCGCCGAAACTGTGAGAAGTTCGAGCCGGGAGTGTTACGGCCGGTTAGAGCAGGATGGCCGCGGCGACCGTGTGGTCGCAGCCCCGCGACACGATCTCCACGGCGCGGTGCAGGTCCGCTTCGCTTCCGGCGAGCTTCTCGGCCAGAGGAAGCGGGTAGCCGGCCTGGATCAGCACGTGAAGACGCCAGCTCTCGACCTTCGACCTCTCCGTCTCGTACGTCACCTCGATGGTCTCAGTCATCTCACTCATGAGCAGGCTCCTGGTTCGCTGGGCTCCTGGTTCGTTCTCCATCAGACGAACCCTCCCCCGAGAAGTTGGGTGAGAAATGTATGGGAACCGTTACAAAGCGTGTCCGCATGGGGCCTCAGCGCGTGCGGAGCGTCGAGCCAAGCCGAAGCTCCGCCTCCGAAACCGCCTCTTCGATGCGCCTGGAAAGCTCCTGGAGCCGCCCCTCGAGAATTCCGCGTTCGGTCTCCGTTTCGGCCTCGAGCGACGCCATTCGCCGCCGGAGCTCGGCCCCCGCCTCCCCGAACCGCTGCTCGAGCGCCGCCAGGAACTCGTCGCGGCGGCGACTCAGTGCGGCTTCGCTCTCGCTGAGGCGTCTTTCGAGTCGCTGGCCCCCAGCGTCGCCCACTCGGGCCAGCCGCTCGGCGAGGACCGATTCGGCTTCGCGGGCGAACATCGCCGACGAGCGTTCGAGCTCGCGCGAGAGGCGGCGGCCGGCATCGTCGCGGGCCGCCTTGATCGAGGCCGAGAACTGCTGCTCGGCGGCTTCGACGTATCGCTCCCCGGATCGTTCGACCATGCGCTGGAGCTTGTCGAGCTCGCGCCGTTCGATGTCTCCAAAGCTTGTCGAGATGCGCTGGGCCGCCTCGGCCTCCTCCCGCTCGATCTGCTCCCGCAGCTCTCGCTCGCGGCGCCGCAACCGTTCGGAGACGTCATGCAGCGCGCGCCGCCGCTCGGCTGCGTGCTCCTCGATCTCGCCTTTGGCCACGGAGAAGGCCGCGGCGGCCGCCTCGGTCAGCTCCGTGCGGATGCGGGCGAGCGCCGCACGCTGCTCCTCGTGAGCGACGTTCAACCGCTCGTGGTCCGCCTCGACCCGCTCCTCTGCCTCCGCGATCAGATGGGACTGCCGCTCCCCCAGGCGCGCGATCTCGCTCTTCAGGCTCTGCTGGAGCTGCTCGAGGTCGCCGGCGAGCCCGGCTACTCGCTCTTCCGCCCGGCGCTGTGCGCGGCTGAGGGTCTCGGCCAGCTCGACGCGCGACTGTTCCTCCTGTTCCGCGACGAGTCGTTGCCGCTCCACGGTGAGCCTGCGCTCCTCCTCGGCGAGCATCGAGCTCGCGTCTGCCCGGGCGCGGGCGAGCGCTCGGCTCAGATCGGATGCGCGGCGCTCCGTCTCCTCCTCGATCAGCCGTGAGAGCCGCTCTTCGGCCTGCGCGAGGTCGCGGTCGACCAGCCGCCGCCGTTCCTGTGCTCCGGTCAGGATGAAGGCGCCCAGCTCTGCGACGGCGCACACGGTCAAGCCGGCTGCCGCGGCGCCGCGGGTCAGCCCGGGATCGAGTGCGAACAGCACCCATCCGACAACCGCCGCGCCGGTGAACGCGAGGGCTGCCCCTTTGAGCAAGCCCCCGGGGACGCGCCACAGGAGCACTGCGACGAACGAGGCCGCCACGAGAACGGTTGCTCCCGCGAAGACGGCCTGGAGCACGGTCTCTGCTATCACGGGCGCGGCCACCCTACACGTGCACGAGAACGAGCGCGAGCCCGAGCGCGGTCGTTGCCGCCGCCAGCAGCTGCAGCGCCCGTTCGGGCGCGCGGATCAGCGTGTCCGCGTCGATCTGCTCGCTCGTCCCGTCGGCGAGCTCGATCGTTCCCGAGACCGACGTCAGCCGTCTGCGCACCATTCGAACGACCGTCGAGAGCCGCTGCTGGGCGAGGCTCAGGGCGAAGGCGTAGCCGGCGGCGAGAAACGCCTCGACCCGGAGTCTTCCCGCGACGGCGAAGTAGCCGGTCAGCGCCGGGAAGGCTCCCCACGCGACCGCGAACCAGATCGCGTCGTGGAAGCGTCCGCCGAGCAGCTCGAGGTTGTAGACGACGACGATGAACGCGCCGAAGGCGACGAACGCCAGCAGCCAGAGGTCGTACCGAACCGCGCCCGCGACTCCGATCGCGACGGCCACGCCGATCGAGCTCACCGCGAGCGCGGCCAGCGTTCGACGCGGGATCTGCGTCTGCAGCGGGCGCCCCATCAGCTCGTCCAGCGCATGCGCCCCGACGCCGACGGCGAGGAAGAAGGCCGCGAGCGTCAGCCCGAGCTTCGCCCAGTCGAACTTGGGCGCGAGCCCGGCGCCGATCGCGACGTAGCTCAGATGCCAGAGCGTGTAGGGCGGATGGAGCAGCGTGACGTAGTCGCGCCAGCCGCCGGAGCGAAGCGCATAGAAAGCAGGCCTGGCCGCGGCGGTCACGCGCGCCGCCCCCAGAAGACGACTCCGCCGCCGAGGCTCAGCCGCCGTCCGCGCAGGTCTTGAATGCCCGCGTCGCGCCAGAGAGCGAGCTGTCGGTCGAGGGGCAGCCGGGCGTAGAAGTCCCGGATGCTCCCGCGGAGGAAGGCGCCCACCTCGTGCCACCCTGGGCCGATCACCCGTCCGGCGAGAGGAAGGCCGACACCTGTGTACAGCTCCCAGAGGGCACGCGGGATCGCCGCCGGCGGCAGCCCGAAGTCGAGCGACGAGACGACGCCGCCCGGACGCACGACCCGGGCGAGCTCAGCGATCGTTGCGGCCGGATCGTCGACGTAACGGAGGAGGTAGGTGACAGTGAGGCCGTCGAACGCTCCGTCCTCGAACGGGAGCTTCTCGGCGCGCGCCTCGACGAGTCGAATCTCCTCCGTTGCGGCGGCGAGGGCAATGCGCCGGCGCGCCTCCGCGAGCATCTCGGGGCTCTGATCGACACCGACGACCGCGCATCCCTTGCGCCGGACGAGCTCGAGTGCGACGGCCGCGGTTCCCGTCGCGACGTCGAGCACGACCTGGCCCGGGCCGACCTCGACGCGATCGACGAGGAACCGGCGCCAGCGGGGGTCCTGGCCGAGAGACAGGAGGCTCGCGTACCGGTCGTACGTCGGCCCGAGCGGCGCGAAGAGCTCCTGCGTCGCCCGCATTCGAGGCGAGACGGCCTGCGCCATCAGCCGAGTCTATTCTGGCGAGCGTGTCGCTAAGCGACGAATTGCAGCGCCTGGCGGCCATGGCGGAGGAACATGCTGGTCCTGGCGAGCGGCTGGCCGGCATCCTCGTAGCCGAGCCGCACGAGGGAGAGCGGGTCTACCTGTGCGCGTTCGAGATCGAAGGTCGGCGCACCTGGCTCGCGCTGGACGCGCACGGCGGCCCGGTCACGAGCAGGCGGCTCGTCCGCGACGCCGCGTCCATCGCCGCGCTCTGCGAGCTGGCCGAGGAGGTTGCCGGCGGCGGCGACCTCGACGACCTGATCTCCCGCCTCGTCGCGCTTCGAATGACCGAGGCTCCCGCCGGGATCGACGAGGCCGAGGAGGCCGTGCACCATCTCCAGCGAACGCTGGAGCTCGCCCCGCGCGTCGCCTCGCCCGCGTACCTCGACCGGGTCGGCCTCGCCACCCGCCGGCTCGAGCAGGCGCTCGGGGAGGGCGGCTCCCCCTTCGCCGAAGGTATGAAGCAAGCGATGGCGGCCGTCGAGAAGCTCACCGAGGAGGTCGAAGCCAACTACAAGAGGCCTCCTTTATGAGATGATCTGCACGTGAAGCGCGTGCTCGCGGTCACAGCGCTAATGCTGCTGCTCACCGGTTGCGGCTCGTCGTCTTCGAGCGATCAGACGAAGAACGGGTCGATCGCGCTCAGCGGCCAGCCGAGCCTGAGTGGGGCACAGGGCATCTTCCTCCGCGACCCGAACGGGAGCCTCAGCCGGCTGACCACTGTCACCAATGGGCGGGACGTCTTCCCGTCCTGGTCGCACGACGGGAAGCGGATCGCGTACCTGCGCATGTCGGACGATTTGGAGGACGGCACGGCGCGACTCTTGGTCATGAACGCAGACGGAACCGACGCACATCAGGTGCGGGACGTCGTGGCGACGGCCGGCCAGATCGCTTGGTCGCCCGACGACGATTTGCTCGTCTTCACCGCCGCCCCGGCGGGGGTCTGGACAGTCAAGGCCGACGGGAGCGAGCCGAAGCGACAGATCTTCGCCGAGAATGCCGCCGATCCCTCGTGGTCGGTGGACGGACGGATCGTCATATCTCGCTTGATCGGCCATGGGTTGACGTCGATGAACGCCGACGGCGGCGACGTCCGGGTGTTGACGCATCCCAAGCGGCAGCCCAAAGCGGTGCTCCCCGACCTCCATTCGCACCCTGCCTGGTCGCCGGACGGGAAGCGGATCGCATTCATATGGAGGGTCTGGCTTCGGACGAAGGACCTCCTCTATCCGACGACGATCGAGATCGTGAACGCGGACGGAACCGGGCAGAGGACGCTGACGAAGATCTTCGACGAGTCGAGCACCACTCTCAGCTGGTCCCCGGATGGGCGCTTCATCGCGTTCACCGACCTCCGGGGCGTGCCCGGGCTGTGGAAGATTCCGAGCGGCGGCGGACCGGCGACGGCTCTGATCGGCAACAGCAGCTCCTACTCGATGCCGAGTTGGGGCCCTGCCGGCGCGTAAGCTACGAGCATGGAAGGCGGGTTCCCCTTCGGCGGAGATCCCGAGGATCTGATGCGCGGGCTCCGCGAGTTCGCTGCTCAGCAGGCCGAGTCGGTTGCCGAGGCCCAGCGCGAGCAGTTCGCGACGCTGACGCTGAACACGGCCGTCGAGCTGACCGGCGCGGCGCTCAAGCGGATGGAGGTCTCGGGCACGCCGGACGAGCAGGCGCTCGCTCTCCGCAACGCGATGCGGATCCTCTTCCCCGAGGCGGTCGCGCTCGTCAGCGCTGCCCGCCAAGGGTTCATGCGCGAGACGTAAGTGGGCAACATCGTCGAC
>JACDER010000339.1 GCA_013816275.1 Actinomycetota bacterium
GGTTGAGCCGCCACGCGCCGCGCCACGGATGCGCGGGAAGCCGATCGGGTGGCCGCGAAAGTGGCGGGTACTCGGTCAGGAAGGCGGTCGTCGCTTCCCCGGCACGGACAATGGGGTGGCGGACGAGCCAGCGCAGGAAGGGCAGGTTGGTGACGAGCCCCTCGACCTCGGTCTCCTCGAGCGCATGCCGCAGCCGCTCGAACGACTCGGCGCGCGTCCTGCCGTGCGCGATCAGCTTGGCGATCATCGGGTCGTAGCCGACGCCGACCTCGTCGCCCTCCTCGACCCCGGCGTCGACGCGAATTCCCTCCGGCAGCCGCAGCCGCTCGATCCGGCCGGTCTGGGGGAAGAACGTCTCCGGATCCTCCGCGTAGAGGCGAACCTCGACGGCGTGCCCCTCCAGCGCCGGCGCCGAGTCTTCGATCCGCTCTCCTTGTGCGATCCGGATCTGCTCCTGGACGAGGTCGACGCCCGTGACGGCCTCGGTCACCGGGTGCTCGACCTGGATCCGGCCGTTCAGCTCCAGGAAATGGAAGTCGTCGCCGTCGAGCATGAACTCGGCGGTGCCCGCGCTCCGGTAGTCGATCGCGCGCGCGAACGCGACGGCCGCTTCGCTGATGCGGGCGCGGAGCGCTGCGTCGACCGCCGGAGAGGGCGATTCCTCCAGCACCTTCTGGTGGCGCCGCTGGATCGAGCATTCGCGCTCGCCGAGCGAGATCACCGTTCCCCGCCCGTCGGCGAGGAGTTGGATCTCGACGTGACGCGGACGCTCGACGTAGCGCTCGCAGAAGACGCGATCGTCCCCGAACGCGGCCTTCGCTTCGCGGCTCGCCGCCTCGAGCGCTTCCTCCAACTCGCCGGGCGTACGGACGACGCGCATCCCGCGGCCGCCCCCGCCCGCCGCTGCCTTGACGATCAGCGGGAAGCCGACCTCCTCCGGCTCGCCCGTCGGGACGACCGGCACGCCCGCCTCCGCGGCGATTCGCTTCGACTCGAGCTTGTCGCCCCCCGCGCGGAGGGCCTCCGGCGTCGGTCCGACGAAGACGAGGCCGGCCGCCTCGACTGCCTCCGCGAAGTCCGGGTTCTCGGCCAGGAACCCGTAGCCGGGATGGATCGCGTCCGCGCCCGCTTGCTTGGCGGCGCGGATCTGCTCCTCGGAGAAGAGGTAGCTCAGCACCTCGACCGTCTCGTCCGCGGAGCGGGCGTGGAGCGAACCGGTGTCGTTCGGAGCGACGACGGCGACGGTCGAGATGCCGAGCTCGCGGCACGCGCGGAAGACACGGAGCGCGATCTCGCCGCGGTTTGCGACGAGGAGCTTGCGGATCACCGAGCGGCGGCGGGAGTTTTGCGGCGCCCGGCGCGGGCCGCCTTGAGCGCGAACCGCATCATCGCCGCCGGGATCCGCTGGGCTCGCTGGAGCGTCTGCTCGAGCGCGGAGGCGAAGTACTCGATGTCGGCCTCGGAGACGGTGAGCGAAGGGATCCCCTTGAGGACGTTCATGTTGTGGCCGGCCGTCTGGATCAGAATCGCGTGGTCGGAGAAGAGCGGGACGGCGATCAGCTGGCTGAAGATTCCGGGCTGTTTCCTCTCCAGCAGCCGCCAGGTCCGGCTCCCGCCGTCCGGCTCCTGGAACTCGATCGCCCACATCAGTCCGAGGCCCCGCACGTCGCGAACGACGTCGTAGCGCTCGAGGAGCGGCAGGGTCCGCTCGAGCAGGAGCTCGCCCAGCCGAGCCGAGCGTTCGACCAGCCCCTGCTCGTCGAGCTCGTGCAGCGTCGCGAGCCCCGCGGCCATCCCGAGGTCGTTTGGCGCGAACGTCGACCCGTGGCTGATCGCGTGCTCGAGCGAATCGAACACGTTGTCGTAGACGGCCTTGCTCATCAGGCAGGCACCGACAGGCACGTAGCCGCCCGAGAGCGACTTCGAAACGGTCACGATGTCGGGCTCGAGGCCCCAATGCTCGAGGGCGAACATGCGCCCGGTCCGGCCGAATCCTGTCTGCACCTCGTCGAGCGCGAAGTACGTCCCGTACCGGCGGCAGAGCTCCTGCGC
>JACDER010000105.1 GCA_013816275.1 Actinomycetota bacterium
GGACTCATAATCCGTTGGTCGGAGGTTCGAATCCTCCCGGGCCCACCTCGCTTCCCTGACCGCCGCCGAGCACCCTCCAGCCGGCGAGCCGTGTGTCCTAAACACTGCCCCGCCGGCCTCCGGGCACTCAGCGACGCGTCAGGAAACCGAGGAGCGCCGGTTCGATTCCCCGCCTCCACCACCTAGACGAGGCGTCGCTCGAGGAACGCTGCCAGCCGCGTGAGCGGGAACGAGATCAGGAAGAACGCAACGAGCACGCCGCCGTAGATCGCGAGCGAATGATCTTGGCCGGTGCCAATCGGAGGCGGGGAGAGCAATGTCTCGATTTCCTGGCGACCGGTCGTCAGCATCTCACCGACGCCGATGAGCGCAGCGAGCGTCGTGTTCTGGATCACGTTCACGAGCAAGCTGACGAGCGGCGGCAGGAGACGACGCAGCGCTTGCGGGACGATCACGAACGTGTGCCGTCCGACCCAGCCGAAGCCGAGCGCCGCCGCCGCTTCGTGCTGCTCGCGCGCGATGGACTCGACGGCGCCGCGGGTGGCCTCGGCGATCTGTGCGCTTCCCCAGAGGCTGAGCGCGACGGCGGCCGCCAGCCACGCCTCGATCTCGACGTGGAGCGCGGGCAGGGCGTAGTAGACGAGGAAGATCGTCACGATTAGCGGAAGGCCGCGCCAGACCTCGATATAGAGCCGGATCAGTGAGCGGAGCGGCCACCATCGGATCGTGAGGAGCGTGCCGAGCAGGATGCCGACGACACCGCTCGTGACGACGGCGACGCCGGCGATCTCCCCGGTCAGCTTCAGGCCCTCCTCGACCATGTAACGGGCGACGGGCTCGACCCAATAGGGCAGGAACGCGAGCATCAGCGCCTCCCCTCCGGAAGGGCGAGCCGCGACTCGAGCAGCCGGATGGATGCCGACAGGGTCCAGACGATCACGAGATAGACGATTCCGATCGCGACGAAGACCGTGTAGGTGCGCAGGCTCGTCTCGATGATTCCGTAGGAGACCTGCGTCAGCTCGGCGAACCCGACCGCCGGCCCGGCGATCGCGGTGTTCTTGAGCACGGCGATGTACGTGTTGATCGACGGGGGAATCGCAATCCGGCCGCCGATCGGAAACACGACGTGCCTGAACGTCGCGATCCGACCGAAGCCGAGGGCGAAACCCGCTTCGCGGTAGCGCTGCGGGACAGCCTCGAACCCAGCGCGGAAGTTCTCGATATTGAACGCGCCGCCCCAGATCATCACGCCCAAGCAGGCTGCGGTGAACTCGTCGAATCTGACGCCGATCCAGGGCACCTGCGGAAAGGCGAAATAGATGAAGAACACCTGGACGAGGATGGGCGTGTTGCGTATGACCTCGACGTAGACGGCCGCGAGCTGGCTGATCACCGGAATGCGGTACGCGCGGGCAGCGCCGAGGACGACGCCGATAACGCATGCCCCTGCGATCGCGATTGCCGAGATCTCGAGCGTACGGACGAGCGCGTGCAGCAGCACGCTGTGATTCGCCCAGATCAACGACCAACCGGAAGCTGCGAGCATCATCGGAGAAGGCTGGAGCGGCCGCGACGAGCGCGGCCGCTCCTAGCGGGTTTCTACGGGCAGGCCAGCTCCAGCTCTTCGGTCGCCGGGTACTTGAGCGTGCGCTTCGGTCCCGGCACGTTGTCCTTGAACGCGTCGAACAGCGTCGGGTTGACGTTCCGCTTGAGGATTTTCAGGAACTCGTTCTTCTTCTTCAGGATCGCGAGCCTCGAGTCGACCCATTTCTTCATCGCCGTGTTCCCCTTGGCGATCCCGATCCCCCACGGGAGCTTCAGGAACTTGTCGGGTGTCAGCCTCAGCGATGGATCGGAGGTCGCGACGCCGAGCAGGAACGAGTCGTCGAACATCTCCGCGTCGGCACGGCCCTCCTTCAACGCGGCGAGTGCGAGCGACGGCGACTGGAACAGCAGCGACTTCGTGTCCTTGAAGCACTTCGTGATCCAGCGGTCGTAGATCGAGCCGCCCGTAGTCGTGATCGTCTTGCCCGCGAGGTTCGAGACCCGCAGGCTCGACCCGTTGGGCACGAGCAGGCGGCCGGTCGCGACGTAGTACGGCGTCGAGAAGTCGACCGTCTGCTCCCGCAGGTGCGTGTACGTCATCGTCGCGAGGATCAGGTCGATCTTCCCGCTCGTCAGCGCCGGGATCCGCGTCGCGGTCGTCACGCACTCGAAGCTGACCCGGCTCCGGTTCCCGAACGCGAACTGGGCGAACCAGCGGGCGATCTCCACGTCGTACCCCGCGTTCTGGCCTTTCAGGTCGATGTAGCCGAACGGCGGCGTGTCGCACTTGACGCCGACCGTCCACTTCTTCTTCTCCTTGATCTCCTTCGGCAGCGGCGGCAGCTTCTTCTTCGCCGTCGCCTGGACCGCGGACGAGCCGGTGCCGCCCGCCGGAGCAGCCAGGCTCCATGCTGCGAGCGCCCCGGCAACGCACGCGACGAGGACCGTCGCGAGTGCTGTACGTCTCATTCAAACCCCTCCCTCTCTTCGATGGCCTCGGTGATGGTCAGGTCTTCGAGCGAATGCGCCATTTGCAGGCTGCGCCGGAGGAAACGCCGCGTTCGCTCCTCTTTCGGCCGGTCGAGCACGTCCGCAGGCGCGCCCTGTTCGACAAGCCGGCCTTCGTCCATGAACAGAACACGATCGCCGACCTCGCGCGCAAATTGCATCTCATGGGTCACGACGAGCATCGTCATCCCGGCCAGCGCGAGGTCGCGCATCACGATCAGCACCTCGCCGACGAGCTCGGGGTCGAGTGCCGACGTGACCTCGTCGAACAGCATCACGTGCGGCTCCATCATCAATGCGCGCGCGATCGCGACGCGTTGCTGCTGGCCGCCCGAGAGCTGTTGCGGATATTGGTGTGCCTTCTCCGCCACGCCCACGCGCGCGAGCAACTCCAGGGCGCGGCGTTCCGCTTCTGCGCGCGGCATCCGCTTGATCCGGCGGGCGGCCAGCGTCACGTTGTCGATCGCCCTCAGGTGCGGGAAGAGGTTGAACTGCTGGAAGACGATCCCGATCTGCTGGCGAACCCCGGAGACGTCCACACCCTTGCGGGTAATCTCCTCACCCTCAAGCCAGATTCGCCCTGAGTCGAGCGGCTCGAGCAGGTTGATGCAGCGTAGGAGGGTGCTCTTTCCGCTCCCGCTCGGCCCGATGATCACCAGGGTCTCGCGCCCGTGCACGACGAGGTCGATGCCGTCGAGAACCAGGTTGTCCCCGAAGCTCTTCCGGATGCCCTCAGCGCGAATGACGACCGCGTCGCGCGAGTCGGGGGCCGGAAGCATCTCCGCGATCCGAGCAACCTCCTCTCCGGTGGAGCTCACGGCCTGGATCAAACGACACGCGGCTGCGGAAGTCAAGAAATCGTGAAGGCGCCCCGGAGGGAAGGTCGTCCGTCGCGTATGATCGCCGCCAGTCGTGCACAGATAGCACACGTCATCGGATACACGAGCCGGCTGGCCGCCGGTTCGTCGGCGTGTGCGACCGCGACGACTCTCGATGCTCTCCCCCGCCTGTCGCGGGCGCTCCCTCCATGCGGGGGCAGGAGCCATGGCGCGACGGATCTTCATCACCAGCAGTTCCAATCCACGACTCAAGGGCGTACGCAGCCTCCGGCGGTGCCGTCGCCGCGACGATGCATTTCTCGCCGAGGGCTATCGCCAGGTCGCGTGCGCGCTCGAGGCCGGCGTGCGGATCCGCGAGCTCTACCTCGCCGAGGCGCTCTGCCTCGGGGCGTACGAGTCGGATCTCGCACTGCGGGCCGAGCGTAACGGCGCGGCCGTGGTCGAGTTGAGCGCGACGGCGTTCCAATCCATCTCGAGTCACATCCGGCCCGATGGAATCGCGGCCGTGGTCGAACGCTGGACGACGGGTCTCGACGACCTTCGGCTCGGGCTCGATCCGCTCGTCCTGGTCGCGGAGGCTGTCGAGCGACCCGGCAATCTCGGCACGATCGTCCGCAGCGCCTGCGGGGCAGGAGTGGATGCGCTGGTCGTCGCCGACGGCAGGACCGATCTCTTCCATCCGGAGACGGTACGAGGGTCGGTCGGCACGCTCTTCAGGCTCCAGGTCGCCGAGAGCACGACGGACGCCGCGGTGCATTGGCTGCGCGAGTCGGCGCTTCGCATCGTCGTGGCTGCGCCCGAGGCGGGCAGATCGTGCTGGGACGCCGATCTTCGCGGCGGCACGGCCGTCGTGGTCGGAAACGAGCGCTACGGCGTCAGCCCAGCGTGGCTCGGCGCAGCCGACGAGACGATCCGGATCCCGATGCCAGGCCCGGCCGACAGTCTCAACGTCGCCGTCGCGTCGGGCATCGTCCTCTTCGAGGCAGCGCGCCAGCGCGCGCATACGGAATCCTTACAGGGTTCTTCCTAACTGCTTTCGCGGGCCAGGCGTCTTCAACATGTGAGAGGGCTCCGAGGACGCGGGGTCTGCACAAATCGTCCCAGCCCTCTCGGCAGAAGAGCCGCCCACGCGGCTCTTTTGCCTTTTCCGGGGTCGGTTTCAGGGTTGCAATTCGGGGAACAACGATCGCACGCAAACGAAAGGGGGTCAGCGGTGAACATCCTCTGGATCGTCCTGATCGTCATCCTCGTGCTCGCTCTGCTCGGCTTCTTCTCGCGCGGACGCTGGTAGGACCCGCGCACGTCTCGAATAGGCCGCCCGGCCCATTGCCGGGCGGTCGCATGTCCGCGAAGCTGTCCGGATGCGGCAAGCTCTTGAGCATGCGGACGCTTCGCCCGTCCTTCCGCGCCTCGGTGGGATGGCCCGTCCTGACGGGGTCGTGATCGTCAGCGAGCGTCACTGGGCGTTCGCGGGAGTGGACGGGTCCCTGGTCGAGGGTCGGATGCCGGTCCTGCCCGGCCTCGTCCGCCGGGTTCCGCTTCTGCGCGGCCTGGCTCGGCTGGTCCTCGCCTTCGCTCCGGTCATGCGCCGGGGAGGAGCAACCCGGCCGTTCGAGCGGGTCGGTCTCCTGGCGGCCGTCGTGCTTCCGTTCGGGCTCGTGCTCGTCTCGGAGCGGATCGCGCTCGCCACCGGGTTCGCGCTCACCGCAATCCTCGTCTGGATGCTTTTCCGCGGCCGCACGCTCGCACTGCATGGCGCCGAGCACCGGGCGATCGCAGCGGCCGAGGAGCACCGCCTGGCGGCGACCTGGGAAGGATCGAACCGCCCGTCGCGCTTCTCGCTGCGCTGTGGCACCAACTTCGCCGCGCTCGCGGCGCCGGTCACCTTCGCCGCAGACCAGGTCTGGCCCCTCTCCGTCGCCCTCTGGACGCCGGTCGCTGTGACCATGCTCTCGCTGGCCCTGACGATGGAGCTCTGGCAGCTCGTGCAGGGGTCGAGCTCACGATTCGCCCGAGCGTTCCTCCTCCCGGGACTCGCTCTGCAGCGGCTGACCACACGTGAGCCCTCACTGGACGAGACGCGTGTTGCGCTCCGTGCGGTCGACTCCGTCTTGCGCCGCTCGCTTCAAAGCTAGAATCGAGACATGGCCGAGCTCGGGACGATGCGCGTCAAGGGCGGCCTCGCCGAGATGCTGAAGGGCGGGGTGATCATGGACGTGACCGACGCCGAGCAGGCGCGGATTGCGGAGGACGCCGGCGCCTGCGCGGTCATGGCGCTCGAGCGCGTCCCCGCCGACATCCGCCGCGACGGCGGCGTCGCGCGCATGGCCGATCCAGACAAGATCGCCGAGATTCAGGAGGCCGTGACCATCCCCGTGATGGCGAAGGCGCGGATCGGGCACTTCGTCGAGGCCCAGATTCTGGAGGCGCTCGAGGTCGACTACATCGACGAGTCCGAGGTGCTGACGCCGGCCGACATACAGCACCACATCGACAAGTGGCAGTTCACCGTCCCGTTCGTCTGCGGCTGCACGAACCTCGGTGAGGCGCTGCGCCGCATCTCCGAAGGTGCGGCCATGATCCGCACCAAGGGCGAGGCGGGGACGGGCGACATCGTCAACGCGGTCACCC
>JACDER010000106.1:0-539 GCA_013816275.1 Actinomycetota bacterium
CGGGGGCCGGTGGGGCCACAGGGGCCTTCGGGATCGCAGGGCCAGACCGGACCGCAAGGCCCGGCAGGCCCGGCCGGTTCTGCTCCGCCGCTCTTCGCGGTGGTCGACGGCGACGGAACGCTCGCCTCGGGAAGCGGCGCAGTCTCGGTGGAGCACGGCGTCGCCGGCGAGTACGTGGTCACGTTCCAGCGCAACGTGGACAGTTGCGCCGCAGTCGCGGCGCCCGGCAGCCACAAGACGACCGGGCCGCCAGCCGTCCCGGCCGGAATAGCGAACTCCTCGACGAACGGAAGCACGGTGACCGTGCTCACGCGCGTCGTCCAGGCGCCGGGGATCTTCGCGGCGACCGACCGGTCCTTCCACCTGATCGTGCAGTGCGCTAGCTGAGCGCGACCGTGCGGATGCGTCCGTGCCCGCGGACGTTCTCCGCCCAGGCCACCGTGTGACCCTCGATCGAGAGACCGATGGGCGTTGCCGCCGCGGTCGCGATCTTTCGCGGAGGTCCGAAGACGCTGGGACCGCTCCAAGCGGTGTGCGGC
>JACDER010000106.1:549-5988 GCA_013816275.1 Actinomycetota bacterium
GTTCGGCAGGAGCCTGAGATCCAGGCTGATTCGGTTCCCGTCCATCGCGAACGCCTGCACCTGCGGGCCGCTCCAAACGGTGTGCGGCTGGGGCAGCATGAGGGCGACGGCGCTGAAGAGCGCAGGAACCATCACACCCGGTCAGTGACGAAGACCTCCACCGTGTAGCGCAGGACGATCGGCTCGGGGTCGGCCGCAAACGCGGCACGGATCCGGCCGAGCAGCTCGGCGCGCGAATCGAAGTCGAGGCTGGCGACGTAGCTGCGCGACGCAACGACCTCGAGCAGCTCCTCGAGTGACACGGGCTGCTCGTTCAGCCAGCTCCGATGCTCGACCGGCCCGAACAACGGTGAACCGGCCAGCACGTCGTCGTGCGCGTGCGTCCACTGCTGCGCGACCGAGTCGCGATACGGATCGAGCATCTCGTCGATCGTCTTCTGGACGGTGTCGCTCAAGTCGCGGTTGTTGTAGAGAAGCGCGAAACCGCCGCGGCCCCGCAGGACGCGATGGATCTCCGGCACGGCGCGAACCGGATCGAACCAGTGAAAGGCCTGTGCGCAGACGACGGCGTCGACGCTGCCGTCGGCGAGCGGGATCTCCTCCGCGGTTCCCGCGAGCGCCTCGACGCCGGGCACGACTCGCTCGAGCTGATCCCGCATTTCGTCCAGGGGCTCTACTGCGATCACCGTGGCGCCGCTCGGGACGAGCTCTCGAGTCAGCTTGCCTGTACCGGCGGCAAGATCGAGGACGGTCCGACCAGGGCCGATCCCCAAGCGCTCGCACAGCCACGCGACCGCGTCCCGACCGTAGCCCGGTCGAGCGCGCTCGTACAGTTCTGCAGCGCTCCCGAACCCTTTCGCGGCGACCTCGTTGATGCTCACGTGGGTGTTACGCGATACGCATCGAAGACGGCTTCGACGTTGCGGAGCGCCGTCAGCAGCCCGCGCAGATCCTTGATGTCGCCTACCTCGGCCGTGTACCAGTTCTTGGCCAGCTGATCCTCGACGACGCCGCCGTACGAGACGATGTTGGTGCCGTGCTCGGCGAACGTGCGCGCGACGTCCTCGAGCAGGCGCGCCCGGTCCCACGCATCGACCGCGATCTGCACGCGGAAGCTCTTGGACGCGTCCCCGTCCCAATCGACCTCGGTGAAGCGCTCGGGATTCCTGCGTAGCGCCTTCACGTTCGGGCAGTCCTCGCGGTGGATCGTGATCCCCTTCCCGAGCGAGATGTAGCCGACGATGCCGTCTCCGGGAACAGGCGTGCAGCACTTGGCCAGCCGGACGAGGACGTCCTCGACGCCCTTGACCGTGATGCCGAAGCTCTCGCTGGCGACCGTCTCACGCGCCTTCGGCGCCTTCGGGACCGTCGCCTCCTCGGCCACCTCGGTCGTCTTCAGCCGCTGGAGGACCTTGTTGACGATCTGGCTCACGGGCAGCTTCCCGGAGCCGAGTGCGAGGTAGAAGTCCTCGGCCTTCTTGAAGCCGGTCTCGCGGATCACCTGCGCGAGCAGGGCCGAGCCCGCGAGCTTCCGGTACGGGAGGTTCTGTGCCTTCAGCGCCTGCTCGAGCGACTCGCGGCCCTTCTGCTCGGTCTCGCCGCGGGTCTCGCGCGAGAACCACTGCCGGATCTTGTTGCGCGCCCTTGACGAGGCCGCGACCTTCATCCAGTCACGCGACGGTCCTCTCCCCTTCTTCGCGGTCAGGATCTCCACGAAGTCACCGCTTTTCAGCCGGTAGTGGAGCGGCACGATCCGGCCGTTCACCTTCGACCCCACCATCCGGTGCCCGACATCGGTATGGACGGCGTAGGCGAAGTCGATCGGCGTCGATCCGGACGGGAGGGTCTTCAGGTCGCCTTTCGGCGTGAACACGTACACCTCGTCGCTGAAGAGGTCGGTCCGGAACGTTTTCATGAACTCGAGCGGGTCGGTCTCGTCGGTGTGCCAGTCCATGACCTGCTGGACCCAGGCCTCCCAGGCCTCGTCCACCTTCGCGCCGCGACGGCGCTTGTACACCCAGTGGGCCGCGATCCCGTACTCGGCCTCGAGATGCATCCGCTTCGTCCGCACCTGGATCTCGAGCGGCATCCCCTCCGGGCCGATCACCGTCGTGTGCAGCGCCCGGTACCGGTTCAGCTTCGGCATCGCGATGTAGTCCTTGAAGCGGCCCGGCATCGGCTTCCAGAGCGAGTGGATGAGGCCGAGCGCGCCGTAGCAATCGCGGATCCCTTCCTCCCCGTCGCGCTGCACGATCACGCGCATCGCGGTCAGGTCGTAGATCTCGTTGAACTCGCGACCGCGCTTGGCCATCTTCTCGTAGATCGAATAGAAGTGCTTCGCCCGGCCGGAGATCTCCGCCGGGATGTCCACCTTCTCGAACTCCTGCTGGAGCGTCGACGACGCCTCCTCGACGCGCTTCTGCCGCTCCGCGCGCCGCTCGGCGACCATCGTCTTGATCTCCTGGTACTTACGGGGGTGGAGCCGCTCGAACGCGAGATCCTCGAGCTCCCACTTGACCGTGTGGATACCGAGGCGGTGCGCGAGCGGCGCGTAGACCTCGAGCGTCTCGCGCGCCTTCTGCATCTGCTTCTGCCGGCCCCAGTACTCGGCCGTCCGCATGTTGTGGAGGCGGTCCGCGAGCTTGATCAGAATCACCCGCGGGTCGTGGGCCATCGCCATGACCATCTTCCGGTAGTTCTCGGCCTCGGCCTGCTCGCGGCTCTGGAAGCTGATCCCCGTCAGCTTGGTGACCCCTTCGACAAGCTGCGCGATGTCGGCGCCGAACTCGTCGCGAACTTCGTCGATCGTCGACTCCGTGTCCTCGACCACGTCGTGGAGGAGCGCGGCTGCCACCGCCTCCTCGTCGAGGTGCAGCTCGGCGCAGATCTTCGCGACGCCGAACGGATGCTCGATGAAGTCCTCCCCAGAACGGCGCTGCTGTCCCTCGTGTGCCTTCGCCGCAAACCGAAACGCCTTCGCGAGGAGCTCCCGATCCGCGTCCTGGATGTACGCCTCGACGTCCCGGATCAGCTCGTCGACGAGATCCTGATGACGCTCTGAGGTCTCGACAACGGCCATGGAGAAATTGTACTCCCGGCCTCCGAGGGCCCTTCCGTCGCCGTTAGAAACGCAGCGTCGTGTGCAAGCGGTTACCGCGGCGGGAGCTCGCGAGCTGCTCCAGCTCGATCAGCAGCGTGGCGAGGCTGTCCAGCCGACGCGTCCTTCTCCGCCTCCAGAAGCGCATGGGGATACCCGTTCGGTGCGACACAGGTGCTTCCTGCCACGAATCGGCCGGAACGAAACCCTATGCAGCGCGCGGCAGCGGCACGTCCACGAGCAGCTCGCGGAACCGTTCCGAGTCGAGCAGGCTGCGGCGGGCACCGCTCTCCAGATGAAGCTCGGCGAAGACCTCGTCCGCGATGGGATCGCGCCCGGCGTCCTTGCGGTACTCCGTTTCGAGCCACGTGCGCACCTGCGAGTAGCGCTCGGGCGTGTCGAAGACGCGCTGGACGACGAGCTGCGGCGCGACCGTTCCGTTCCAGCGGTTCTCCTGCAGCCGAAAGGCGACGTCGTAGAGGCCCGGCCGGCTGTAGCGGTCGAGCTCCCTCCCCATGCCGAAGCCGATCGCCGAGCCGCCGTCGACGCCGGCTTCCGTGCGAACGCGGAACCGGAGATGCTTGCCCTCTCCGACCGCAGCCAGCTCGCGAAGCGCGCACGCCGGCGCCAGGAGCGTCACGTTGGGGTTGCCGAGGCCGAACGGCGCGAGCCGGGCAAGCTCCTGGCAGAGCCCGAGCGTGAGCGGGAGCCCTCTCGGCACGACCGCGTCGACCCTGGTCGCACGGAGCAGGTCGTCCTCGGAGAGCACGGACGCGGCGTGCGAGGCGAACGCGGCCGCGAACTCCTCGATGCGGTCCGGACGGATCGCGAGCCCGGCTGCCGCTCGGTGCCCTCCGAAGCGCTCGAGGTACGGGGCGCACTCGCGCAGCCCGGCGTGCAGGTCGAAGGCGGGAATCGAGCGGCCCGATCCTTTCCACTCCTCCTCGCCCGCGGCGATCAGGACGACCGGCCGGTGATACCGCTCGACCAGGCGCGAGGCCACGATTCCGATCACGCCCTCGTGCCACTCGTCGCTCGCCAGCACGTAGGCGCGGCGGCGGCGCTTCGCCTCCGGCCACTCCTCGACCTGGGCGATCGCGGAGCGCACGATCGTGTCCTCGACCGACTGGCGCTCGCGGTTCAGCTGCTCCAGCTCGTCTGCGAGCTTCCTCGCGGTGTCGGGGTCTTCCGTCAGGAGCAACTCGAGGGCGGCGCCGGGGTGGCCGAGGCGACCCGCCGCGTTGATGCGGGGAGCGAGCCGGAAGCCGACGGCGCCGGCGTCGACGACGGCGGGGTCGACGTGCGCGGAGCGCATGAGCGCTCGGAGACCTGGTTTCTGGGTGCTCGCCAGGCGGCGCAGCCCCGTGATCGCGAGCGCTCTGTTCTCGTCTACCAGCGGGACGACGTCGGCGATCGTCGCCAGGGCGACGATGTCGGCATGTGCCCGCAGGGCTTCGCTCTCGACGCCGAGCAGCGCCTGGCCGAGCTTGTGCACGACGCCCGTGCCGCACAGCTCCGGGAACGGATAGCTCGACGGTCGGGTGACGACCATGGGGCACTCCGGAAGCCGCTCGCCCGGCCGGTGGTGGTCGGTGACGACGATCTCGAGGCCGAGCCTCTTCGCTTCGTCGATTGCCTCGACGGCGGTGATACCGCAGTCGACCGTGAGCAGGAGCCCGTAGCCCTCCTCAGCCAGCCGGCGGACTGTCTCGACCTGGACTCCGTAGCCCTCGTCGAACCGGCTCGGAAGATGCCAACCGACATCGGCGCCGAGCTCGCGCAGCACCAGCAGGGCGAGCGCGGTCGCGCAGATCCCGTCGGCGTCGTAGTCGCCGTGGACGCAGATGCGCGTCCCCGACGCAATCGCGGAACGGATGCGCTCGCAGGCAATTGCCATGTCCCCGAGCAGCAATGGATCGTGCCCGGGATCGGCGCCCTCGAGAAAAGTGCGCGCGCTCTCCGCGTCGCAATAGCCGCGCCGAGCGAGCACGCTCGCGGTCAGCTCGCTGACGCCGAGCGCGGCGGCGATTTCAGCCGTCTGGTCGGGAACGCATGGGGCGAGTGTCCAGCTCATCCGGACCGGCCACGCTACGCGCCCCGTCGGACGGATTCAGTCGAGCTCTTCGGCGCCGCCAGGGCTCAGCGGCGGCCTTTCCCCAAAGGACGACGAGGCCGAACGCCATGCCGACGCAGATGACGATCGCCGGCGCGAGCAGCGCCGCACGCTCGAAGGAGAGATCGAACACGACAGCGGCGAGCGCGACGATCGCGAGCGAGCCCAGAGCGACGGCAAATGTGACCGAGACCCGCATGCGATCAGGCTATCCTCTCGCCGTGAGTCA
>JACDER010000107.1 GCA_013816275.1 Actinomycetota bacterium
CCCCGGCGAGCGGATACTCGGCATGCTCTCGCGCCGTCCCGCCGCCGGTGAAGAAGGCCTGGAGCGTCTGCGCGGCGAACTGGATGACGCGGTCCCCGTCGATCTTCCCCGGCCAGCCGCGCTCGAGGTCGAGCTCGACGGGCGTGAACATGCAGAGCTTCACGTGCGCCTCCTGTCGTCCACCCGCGAGAGCTTGCCACCCTCCGAGCGGGGAAGCGTCCCGGGAGCCCTCAGCTCGACCGCGATCGTGCAGCCGATCGTCTGCAGGAGCAGGCGCTCGGCCCGAGCCTGCAGCTCGGCGCCCGCCTCGCTCGTCTCGATCTCGACGGTCGCCTCGTCCAGCGTTCCTGTGCGCGCGATCACGATCCGGTAGTACGGGGTCAACTCGGGCAACTCGAGGAGGATCGCCTCCACCTGGCTCGGGTACACGTTCACGCCGCGGACGATCAGCATGTCGTCCGCGCGGCCCGCCGGAGGAGACATCCGGACAAGCGTCCGCCCGCAGCTGCACGGGCTCCGGTCGAGACTCGTGATGTCGCCGGTCCAGTAGCGGACGAGCGGGAAGGCCTCTTTCGTCAGGGTCGTGAGCACGAGAACGCCCCGGTCGCCCTCGGCGACGGGCTCGCCGCTCTCGGCATCGACGACCTCGGGCAGGAAGTGGTCCTCGTTCACGTGCAGTCCCGACCGCTCCTCGGAGCATTCGGAGGAGACACCAGGCCCGATGATCTCGGACAGCCCGTAGACGTTGACCGCGCGCACGCCGAGATTGGCGTCGATCTCGCGGCGCATGGCCTCGGTCCACGGCTCCGCGCCAAGCATGGCGATCGTGAGGCTGATCTCCTCAGGCGCGATCCCTCTCTCAGAGAAGGCCTGCGCGAGCGTCAGCGCGTAGCTGGGCGTACACGCGATCACGTCCGGGCGGAGGTCCGAGATCAGGGTCAGCTGCCGCTCGGTCATCCCGCCCGAAACCGGAACGACCGCGAGCCCGAGCCGCTCGCCGCCGTCGTGAAACCCGAGCCCGCCCGTGAAGAGGCCGTAGCCGTATGCGTTGTGCAGCGTCATCCCCGGCTGCGCACCGGCGGCCGCAAGGCATCGGGCGACTACGGTCGCGAACAGGTCGAGATCGGATCGCGTGTAGGGGACGACCGTCGGCTTGCCGGTCGTCCCGGACGACGCATGCAGGCGGCGAATCTGCTCACGCGGGACGACGAGGCGGCCGAGAGGATAGCCGTCGCGCAGATCCTCCTTGCGTGTGAACGGCAGGCTCTGGAGCTCGTCCAGAGAGCCGAGCTCCCGGCCCACGAGGCGCCCTAGCCTTCGCAGCTGGAGTGCCTCGAGCTCGGGCCGGGGCATGGTCTCGAGATCAGGTTCGAAAATCAAGGCTCGGTGTGAACGATCACGTCGCTGACGTCGACCGCTTCTCTGATCTTCTCCTCGATCTCGCTCGCGCGCGAGTGGGCCTCGGCCAGCTCGCTCCGCGGATCGAGAGCGAGGGTCAGGAACACCACCAGGCCGGCGTCGGTGCGGAGGAACAGAAGAGAGCGGGAAGCCCGGCCGGTCGCCTGCTCGACGATCCGCTCGACGATTTCGGTGTCTCGGGCGATGTCCGCGGCGCGCAACTCGTGGCCTTCCGCCTCCTCGTCGAGCGGCTCGAGGTGCGTCTGCACCGAGGCAACCTCCGGCGCAGCTTGCTCGATCGCCCGCTCGACCTCGGATGCGACCTCGTGTGCATGCTCGAGCGAGAGCGACCCGGGTAGCTTGAGGTGAAGCGAGACGGTGACTCCGTCGGGAGTGCCCACGGCCGACACGTTGTGGATCTCCCGGACCTGGGGGACCGAAGCGGCCGCTACCTGGATCCGCTCGCGGAGGTCGGACGCTCCCCGCGGCTCGACATGGACGACGACATCGGTCTCGGGCAAGGCTCGCTCGATCGCGTCCTCGACCGCGTCGGCGGCGGCGTGCCCCTGCCCCACCACGGCGTCGGGCGCCACTCCGATCACCACGTCCGCGAAGTGCCGGCCGGCGGCCTGGCGGATCCGGAGCCGGCGGAGCTGCACAGGAGGCTGGATGTCCTGGATCGCAGCCTGCGCGGCCTCGTAGGCTCCTGCAGGCGCGCGGTCCATCAGGACGTCGACGTTGCGGCGGATCAGCCGGGCGGCGGCCACGATCACGAGGACGGCGACGAAGAGCGCCGCGGCGGAGTCGGCGTCGCGGAACCCGGCCCGCACGAACACGAGCCCGATCAGGACGGCGATCGATCCGACCAGGTCGCTCCCGAAATGGAGCGCGTTCGACTGGAGCGCGGCGCTCCGGTATCGCCGCGCCGTCCTGAGCGAGACGATCATGCGGCCGGCGTCGATCACGATCACCGCGCCGATCACGGCGAGCGCATACCACTTCGCCTCGACCGTCGCCTCGGTCCGGCCCACGAAGTGCGAGATCCCCCGCCAGATGATGAACAGGCTGGCTACGACCAGGAACCCCGCCTCGGCCAGCGCGGCCAGGTGCTCGGCCTTCCCGTGGCCATAGGCGTGCGCGCGGTCGGCCGGGCGGATCGCGACGCCGATCGCGAAGAAGGTGAGCAGCGCGGCCACCAGGTCGGTTCCCGAGTGAAGCGCCTCGGAGATCAGCCCGAGGCTGTGCGTCGTGATGCCGGGGATGAGCTTGAGCGCAATGAGCGCTGCGGCCGCGCCGACCGAGATAAGCGCGGTTCGGCGCTGCGGGTTCATGCTCCCGGGGACGCGGTCCGAAGGCCGGCGGACTGGGCGGCTCGCAGGAGCCGGGAGTCGTACGCGATCAGCTCCTTAGGACCGAGGTACTCGGCGCTCGCGAGATGGATCGCGTCAAGCGCCCATAACTCTCGTGAGGCAAGCTCGGCCGCACGAGCCAAGATCTCATCGTCGACATCAACCAGAAAGCACCTCTGCAGAAGGCTCTCTGCCTCGACGCGACCCGCCGGCCCGCCGTTCGCAACCTTGACCGCGCGCGAAACTTCAACCGTTGCCAGCCGGCTGCTAGCCAGCTGGAGGCCATCCTTCAGATAGGACTCGAGCGCCGCCCGTTCGGGCTCGTCGAGAATCAGCTTGACGAGCGCCGAAGAGTCGGCGTAGATGAGCTCACCAGCGCTCGGACGAACGGTCTTCCTCGATTGCCTCGCTGCCGGACATCGGCCCAGTGATAGGGAGCGGCTCTGGAAGTGGGAAAAGGGGCCGTGACGGGGGCGTCACTCTCCCACTCGCGATCAGCTCATCAAGACGCGAGTGAGGATAAGGACTGAGCAGCGCGACCGGTTCGCCGTCGTGCGTGACCTCGATCGTCTCGCCGGCGCGCACGCGGCGAATCGTCGAGGTCAGCGTGTCGCGCAGCTCTCGTATGCCCATCCGTGTGGCCACTTGTGACCACACACTAGCAAAGGGCTACGGCCCAACGAGCCGCAGATGATCGCCACGCACCTCCTAGGATTGAGCGGTCGGACGAGGTCCGGCTAGAGATTTCCGCGGAGAGCCTGCTCGCGCTCGATCGACTCGAACAGCGCCTTGAAGTTCCCCTCCCCGAAGCCGCGCGCGCCGTGCCGCTCGATCACCTCGAAGAAGAGCGTGGGCCGGTCCTGGGCGGTCTTCGTGAAGATCTGGAGCAGGTAGCCGTCCTCGTCGCGGTCGACCAGGATCCGCAAGCGCCGCAGGTCCTCCCAGGACTGCTCGATCTCCCCCACTCGGTCGAATGCGTCCTCGTAGTAGGCCTCGGGCGTCCCGAGGAAGGCGACGCCGCGCTCGCGCATCGCGTGAATCGTGCCGACGATGTCGTCGCTGGCCAGCGCGATGTGCTGGACGCCCGGGCCGGCGAAGTAGTCGAGGTACTCCTCGATCTGGCTCTTGCGCTTCCCCTCGGCCGGCTCGTTGATCGGGAACTTGATCTTCCCGCTCCCGTCCGACATGACCTTGGACATCAACGCCGAGTACTCGGTGTGGATCTGCTCGTCGCCGAAGTGGAGGATGTTCGTCATCCCGAAGGCCCGCTCGTAGAACTCGACCCAGTGGTCCATCCGGCCGAGCTCGACGTTGCCGACGCAGTGGTCGATCACCTTCAACCCGACGCCGAGCGCGCCGTTGCCCACCTGAGCGACGTAACCGGGGAGGTAGGTGCCGCCGTAGTCGGCGCGGTTGACAAACGTGTGGACCGTGTCGCCGTAGGTCGCGATCGCGGCCAGCTCGACGCGGCCGAGCTCGTCCTCGACGACGTGAGGCTCGCTGACGCCCCGAGCCCCGCGCTGGACTGCCTCCCGGTAGGCCTGCGTCGCGTCGGGAACGGTGAGCGCGATGTCGCGGACGCCGTCGCCGTGGGTGAGCACGTGCCGCGCGATCTCGTGGTCCCCTCGCAGCGCGCTCGTGAGGACGAGCCGGATGTCACCCTGCTCGATCACGTAGGAGGCGCGGTCGCGCACGCCGGTCTCGGGCCCCGCGTACGCCGTCAGCTGGAAGCCGAATGCGTGCTCGTAGAAGTACGCCGCCTGCTTCGCGTTGCCGACGTAGAGCTCGAGATGATCCCAGCCCTCGATCGGCATGAAATCGCCGGCTGCCATGCCGCCATCCTATCGCCAGCCGGAAAAGCGGCTACCCTGCCCCCACGCCTCTCCGCTCGCCCCTCCACCTGAAGCCCGAAAGGGTTCTAGGCGCTGCCGCGGCTGCGGTGGGCCTCGTCAGCGTTGCCTCGGCGGTGACGCCGAGCCTCGCCGACCGCTCGGCCCTGGTGCACGGCATCCTCCCGCCGGAGACCCCCTCCGGGGCGCGCTACCTCGCGCTGGCGCTCGGCCTCGCGCTCGTCTGGCTTTCCCTTTCGCTCGCTCGCCGGCGCCGAAACGCATGGCACGCCGCCGTCCTCGTCGTGCTCGTGATCGCAGCCGCGCACCTGGCCAAGGGCCTCGACCTGGAGGAGGCCGGGGTGAGCCTGCTCCTGCTTCTCGCGCTCGTCCGCTACCGGCGCCGGTTCGACATTCCCGGCGACCCGGCTGCGCTCCGCCCGCTCGCAGGTACGGCCGTCGCGCTGGCGGCGGTGGTCGCCTTCTGGACGCTGTACGACCTCGACCGGCTGCAAGCACCCGGCTGGCTCGACGACCTCGTCCTGGGGGTCGGTGTCGCGCTACTCCTCCGCGCGACCTATCTGTGGCTGCGCCCTCTGACCGAGCTCGTCCAGCAAACGGTGGCCGAGCGGGGAACGGCGCGCGCCCTGGTCGAGAAGTACGGCCGCGACAGCCTCTCGTTCTTCGCGCTCCGCCGCGACAAGAACTACTTCTTCTCGAAGGATGATCGGGCGTTCCTCGCCTACCGCGTGATCGGAGGAACCGCGCTGATCAGCGGCGATCCGATCGGGGAGCCGAACGAGCTGGAAGGGCTTGTCCGCGACTTCATGGCCGAGGCCCGCGAGAAAGGGTGGCGCGTCGGGGTTCTGAGCGCGAGCGAGGAGCTGCTCGACCTGTACCGCTCGGTGGGTTTGCGCGCGGTCGAGATCGGACGCGAAGCCGTCGTCCGGCCGGAGAGCTTCTCGCTCGAGGGCCGGCCGATCCGGAAGGTGCGCCAGTCGGTCCACCGACTCCAGCGGGCCGGATACTCGATCCAGGCACGGACGAGCGCAGACCTCAGCCAGGTGGAGCGCGACGGTCTAGAGGAGGTCTCGCGCGAATGGCTGGGCGGATGGCCCGACCGTGGGTTCACGATGGCCATGGACACCCTGTTCGAGGAGCCGGATCCGATCTTCCTCACGGCGCAGGACCCTGAGGGTCGCATCGACGGGTTCATCCAGCTCGTTCCGTGCGGCGGCGGAGAGGGGTATTCGCTGAGCGCGATGCGACGCAGGGACGGGACCCCGAACGGACTGATGGAGTTCCTGGTCGTCGAGGCGATCGCCTGGGCCGCGCGGGAGAGCGTGTCGGAGCTCTCGCTCAACTTCTGCGTATTCGGCGAGATCCTTCAGCCGGCGAGCGGTCGATGCCG
>JACDER010000340.1 GCA_013816275.1 Actinomycetota bacterium
GATCGCGAGATCCTGGATCGCGAGCCCCGTCGAGTCGAACACGGTCGCCTCTTCGGGAGTTCGCCGCCCCTCCGCCCCCCCGGCGAGCACCGCGCCGAGCTCGGTGACGTCCTTACGGGCCAGCACCCCGGCCTCGACGGCATGAACGAGATCGCCGTTGTGGCTCGCTTGCGTCCAGTCGTCGCAGAAGACGCGGACTCGCGCGAGCTCCTCGACCGCGATCTCGGCCTTCCCCGGGCCGTCGGCTCCCATCAGGCTCGCGTGCTGACCAGGGCGAAGCGAGCCGTGCGCGAGCACGATCTCGTGTCCGGGCGTGACCGTGACGAGCAGGTCGGCGGAGAGTGCCTCGTCGCGGTGCGCCGCGACGGACGCGTCGAGTGTCTCGGCGGCGGCGCGCGCCCGCGCCTCGTCGATGTCCCAGAGGATCGGCCGCCGGCCGCGTGCGGAGAAGGTGCGCGCGGCGGCCTTCCCGTTGATCCCAGCCCCGATCACGGCTGCGCTCTCAGCGTCCGGCCGACCGAGCGTCTCGGCGGCCAGAACGGCTGCGGCACCGGTTCGCAGGGCGGTGATGGCGCCCGCGTCCATGACTGCCTCGAGCGCGCCGTTCGCCGCGTTGGAGAGCAGGACGAGCCCCGTGACGGTCGGCAAGCCCCGTGCGGGATTACCGGGGAACGACGTCACCCACTTCAGCAGGGCGTGCCCGCCGCCGAGAGCCGGCATCGCGCGGAAGTCGCCGGCTGGATACGCCGGGACATAGACCTTGGGCGGCATCGACCACTCGCCGTGGGCATAGGCGACGAACGCAGCCTGCACGGCATCGAGAGCGCGCTCGGGCGGAACCGCCGACTCGATGTCCAGCGCCGAGAAGAACGGCACTCTCTCCGGCACTACAGCGCCTTGACGTCCGAGACGAGCGCGGCTACCGCATCCTTCGCGTCGGCGAACAGCATCACCGTTTTCGGATCACGATAGAGCGGGTTGTCGATCCCGGCGAACCCCGGGTTCATGCTCCGCTTGATCACGACGACGTTCTTGGCATGATCGACGTCGAGGATCGGCATCCCGTAGATCGGGCTGCCCGGCTGGTTGCGTGCCGCCGGATTCGTGACGTCGTTCGCGCCGATCACGAGCGCGACGTCGGTCTCGGGGAAGTCCGAGTTGATGTCGTCCATCTCGAAGAGCTGGTCGTAGGGGACGTTCGCCTCGGCCAGCAGCACGTTCATGTGCCCCGGCATGCGCCCGGCCACGGGATGGATGGCATAGCGGACGTCGACGCCCTTCCGTTCGAGCTCGTCGGCGAGCTTGCGCACGTCGTGCTGGGCCTGCGCGACCGCAAGCCCGTAGCCCGGGATGATGATCACCCGCCGCGCGTACGCGAGCATGACCGCGACGTCCTCCGCGCTCGCCGAGCGAACCTGGCCGTCTCCGGCGGCCGCAGCCGCCTCGCCCGAGACCTGCACCTGCCCGAAGGCCCCGAACAGGACGTTCGCGACCGAGCGGCCCATCGACCGGGCCATCATCAGCGTCAGCAGCGTGCCCGACGCGCCGACGAGCATTCCGCTCACGATCAGGACGTTCTGGTGGAGGACGAAGCCGGTCGCGGAGGCGGCGATCCCTGTCGCTGCATTGAGGAGCGAGATCACGACCGGCATGTCCGCGCCGCCGATCGGAAGCACGAAGAGGACGCCGAACAGAAGCGATCCGCAGATCAGGGCGACGAGCAGGATCTGTCCCTGCGCGCCCGCCACGATCACGACCCCGAGCGCGACGAGACCGGCTAGCAGCACGATGTTCCCGACCCGCTGGCCCGGATAGACGATCGGCCGACCGCTGATCAAATCCTGGAGCTTCCCGAACGCGACCATGCTGCCGGCGAACGAGACGCTGCCGATCAGCGCCGAGAGCACCGTCGAGATCGAGCTCTCCGCCGACAGCCGTCCCGGATCGGGGGCGTGAGCGTGGAACTCCGCTAGGGCAACCAGCGCGGCCGCTCCGCCGCCGACGCCGTTGAACAGCGCCACCATCTGC
>JACDER010000341.1 GCA_013816275.1 Actinomycetota bacterium
AGATCGACAAGCCGGGCCTGTATCCGTTCGTCTCGCATGCGTTCGCGGCCGTCGACCAGGGTCAGGTCGGGCTGCTGAAGGTCGGCAACGTCCCGGGGACGGCGATCGCACTAGCCTGCCTCGCCGCGGTGAGACTCCACTGTGCGAAGCCGGCCGAGTGGTGATCGCCTCTGCCGGGAGATCGCCCGAGGTAGGAACCGCGTGACCATCCCCGGCACGCCTGACCCGCGTAACCATGTGGAATCCGCTCAGCCAGGTGGCAGAAAGGCGCATACGGGATTCGAACCCGTGCCGCCGCCGTGAGAGGGCGGTGTCCTAGGCCACTAGACGAATGCGCCGTCTCGGGAAAGTCTAGCGAGCAGGCGCCAGCTCTTCGACGAGCGGGGCGGTGTCGAGCGGGTCGAATCCGATCCGCGCGGCGATCTCCTCGCTCGAGGGTTTCGTCCCCTCTCGGAAGAGCTCACGCAGCAGGTCTCCGGTCACGGGCGAGCGCCACCACTCCTCGCCGGCCAGCCCGATCAAGTGCTTGCGGAGCTGCGCGCAGCGGATCCACGCGCGCAGGTAGTCGGCCGAATAGAAACCGGCGTCCATGTCGGCCAGGTAGTTGTCCGGCCGGTACGTGACCCCCGTCGCTTCGGTCAGCCGCTCCGAGTATCCGTCCGGGGTCCCGCCGTCCTCGGCGAACCGCGACCAGAAGTCGAGCTCGAAGTGCAGCTTGGCCGTATACCGCCGAAAGAGAAGCGCCTCGAGGAACACGGTCGCCTCCGCGTTCTCCGCCGCCTGCTCCGCCGAGAGGCCGAAGTAGCGCTCGTGCCAGCCGGGTTCCTTGGAAATCGCCTCGAGGATGTACGAGTAGATCTCCGTCAGGGCGTGGTCGCGGGAGAGCTTGCGGAACGTGTACGGGAGCGAGGGATCGCAGCCCGCGTAGTGGAGCGCATGCCCGGCCTCGTGCAGAAAGGCGCCGTAGTCGTGGAGACCGCCTTGCGCCCGGGTGATGAGGTGGACGATCTCGGGCGGGTCGGATGCGATCACGCACGCGCGCGGCGACTTTTGCGGCCGATCTTCGAGGTCGAGCTTGATCGGCTCGTTCTCGAGATCGAAGCCGAGCCCCGCAAGCGTGTCGAGACAGATCTCGACCGCGCGCTCCTTCGTGTACGTCGACTCGAGCGGCGACAGCCGGCGGACGTAGGCCATGTGAAAGGAGGACGGAATCGCGTCGCGCTCAGGTCCGAGGAGCCGGTCGAACCAGTGCTCGCGCATGGCGCCGTACGCGTCGTCCACCTCGCGCGATGCCCCGGCGAGCACACCCGCCAGCTCGCGGAGGGAAATGCCCTTCTCCTCCTCGTTTCGGCGGACGGGATCGGGATCGCCCGAGACCTCCGACTCGAGCTCCTCCCCTGCGCGCACGAGGTCGAGCCGGCGGCCGTTGAACTCCGCCGAGACATCGCCCTGCAGCGTCCCGAGCTCGTCCCGCTCGCCGTAGCCGGGCAGGATGGCGAGGCGCGCCTGGGCGGTGCGGAGCGGAAGCTCTTCGCCCTGGAACGGCACCTTGGCCGCCAGCAGCGCGTTCTCGAGCTCGTCGGCCTGCTCCGCCAGCTCCGCCGCCACCATCCCGCCCTCACAGGTCTTCAGCAGGCGGTAGAGCCGCTCCCGCTCCCGGGGCGCCGCGCTCGTCTCGGCCTCGCGGAGCGCTTCCAGCTGCGCGCGCGAGAACAGGTCCGCGTAGCGCGCGACGATCTGCGCTTGCTCGGACGTCTCCTTCTCGCCAACCCGCACCGCGCGCGCCTCTTCGGAGCGCTCGAGCACGTAGCGCCGGAGGCGCGATTCGTACTCCGCCGGGGTGCGGACCGCAGCGACAGCCATCGACGCGAATCTAGCCGTTCGCGCCTGTCTCGGCGAAGCGTGCGACGAGGGAGATCAGGTCAACCGGATCGAACGGTTTCGAGAGAACCGCGTCGACCCGGCGCCTGTCGTGCTCGGTGACCTCGGCGGTGCCGGACATGAGCACGATGGGCACCGCGCCGCTC
>JACDER010000108.1 GCA_013816275.1 Actinomycetota bacterium
TGCACGGTGTGCGCATCAACGGCAAGACGCACGCCACGGGCGACTTCGAGAGCCTGCTACCGGCGATCCAGATCGAGTCGCCGTTGCGCGACGAGGCGGTTCGGAGCCCCGTGCGGGTCGCCGGCACGGCGAAAACCTTCGAGGCGACGTTCACGCTGGAGCTGCGGACGGGCGGGCGATTGCTCGGGCGCAAGACGGTCACCGCGACCTCCGGCACGGGAGTGCGGGGCACGTTCTCCACCCGGTTCCCGTACTCGGTCGCCGAGGAGACCCGCGGCGAGCTGCGGGCCTACGAGCTCTCGGCCAAGGACGGGAAGCCGATCAACGTGATCAGCGTCCCGATCTCGCTGCTTCCCTGACCCCACGCGTTAACCCAGCCTTAACCCAACTGAACAAGGAGTTAAACGCGGGCGGTTATAAGTCGGAGCGCATGCCTCAAAGGCGCTCAACCATCATGGTCAAAGGCGCCGGTCTCCTTTCCGTCGCGGCCGCCGGAGGTGCCCTCGCCCTGCTGGGCGCGTGGCTCTTCGGCAGCCTGGGGGGAGAGTCGACCACGGTCCGCGAGCTGTACGTCGACGCGCAGCCGCCGCCCTCGAGCGTCGCCTCTACCGAAGGCGCGCTGTCGATCGGCCAGATCTACAAGCGCGATGCGCCCGGCGTCGTCCAGATCACCGCGAAGATCTACACGCAGGCGCGCGACCCGATCTTCGGAACACCGAACGGGTTCGCCACCGAGGAAAAGGCGCTCGGTTCCGGCTTCGTGCTCTCGAAGGAGGGCTACGTGCTGACGAGCTACCACGTGATCCAGCGCGCGCAGTCGATTCGCGTGAGCTTCTCGAACAGCGACAGCCTGGAGGCGCGCCTGGTCGGATCGGACCCATCCACCGACGTCGCGGTGCTCAAGGTTGGCGCGAAGTCGCGTGCGCTCAAGCCGCTCCAGCTGGGGAACTCGGACCTCGTCCGCATCGGCGACGCCGTCGTCGCCCTCGGCAATCCGTTCGGTTACACACGCAGCGTGACGGCCGGGATCGTCAGTGCGCTCCAGCGCCGCATCCAGTCTCCGAACTCTCAGCCCATCGACCACGTGATCCAGACCGACGCAGCGATCAACGAGGGCAACTCCGGCGGCCCGCTCATCGACACGCGCGGCTACGTGGTCGGCGTCAACTCTGCGATCTCGACCGGCAACACGGGCGGGCAGGGGAACGTCGGCATCGGCTTCGCGATCCCGATCAACACGGTCAAGGACGTGGTCGAGCAGTTGATCAAGACCGGAAGGGTCGAGCACACCTATATCGGCCTGTCGGTCAAGGAAGTCACGCCCGACTTCGCGCGCCTCTTCGGACTCCCCGTTTCGCGCGGTCTGATCGTGGAGCGGGTCTACGGCGGCTCGGGAGCCGCCCAGGCCGGGATCAAAGGCGGGTCTACCGACGTGATCGTCTCCGGCGAGAGCTACGTCGTCGGCGGTGACGTCATCGTCAGGGTCGACGGGATCCCGGTCAACTCGGAAACCCGCTTCCGTGACGTGATCGCTTCGAGGAAACCGGGCGACACCGTCACGCTTCAGATCTACCGAGGCTCGACCCAGTCGAGCATCGACGTTCAGCTTGGGCGGCTGCCCGCGACGACTCCCCCTTCCCTCGGTTAGCCGCCTGACCGCCCGGCCCTGACACCTCGTCAGGGCCGGGCCTCCTCCTTTCGTCACACTTCCGGCGTGGAGACCATCCTCGAGGAGCAGCTCTGGACCGAGGAGGGCGGGGGTGACCACTCCGGGTGGTTCTGCGTCCGCACCAATCCGTTTCCGTGTCCCGCGGCCGGTTGCGACTTCGTCGCCCTCTACATGACTGCCGTCCACCTGATCCTCGTCTGGGAAGAGCGGGACGATCCGAACCTGCTCCGGCACGCTCAGCGCGCGAAGGAGGTCGGCCGGAACCCCGCAGTCGTCGACTACCGGACCTCGTTCGGCCCGAGCGCGTCCTACTACGCCTGGGAAGCGTCGGGGCGGCCCGTGCACGGGATCAGGCAATGATCGAGCATCGCTTCGGAGAGAGCGACCCGCTTTCGCTCGGGATCGAGGAGGAGATCATGATCCTCGACGCCCGCACGTTCATGCCGGCGCCCGAGGTCGAGACTCTCGTGCGGGGCTCGGAGCAGATCGAGCTTCCAGGCCGGCTCAAGACCGAGCTTCACGCGTCGGTGGTCGAGCTCAACACCGAGGTGTGCCGGAACGGGATCGAGGCGTTCGCGGCGCTTCGCGCCCTGCGGGAGGCAGCGGCCGGAATCGCGGCCGAGCACGAGCTTGCCATCGCCGCGGCGGGGGCGCACCCTCGTGCGCACGCCGAGGATCTCGTCATCGTCCCCGAGCCGCGCTACCTCACGTTCGTCGAGTACGCCGGGATCTCGGCGATCCGCCAGGGCGTCAACGGTCTCCACGTGCATGTCGGCATGCCGGGGCCAGACGAGAGCCTGCACGTGCTCGACGGGATCCTGCCGTGGCTTCCGCTCGTGCTGGCGCTGTCGGCGAACTCGCCATACGCCGGTGGGGAGGAGACCGGCATGGCGTCGTACCGGGCCGAGATCCTCGGCCTGCTGCCGCGCCGCGGAGCGCCCCCTGGGCTGGCGTCGTATGCCGAATGGGAGGAGCTGATCGAGAGTCTGGTGGCGACCGGCCTCGTCGGCGACTACACGGCGATCTGGTGGGACGCTCGGATCCACCCGAAGTTCGGGACGCTTGAGATCCGCACTCCCGACCAGCCGACCTCGCTCGCCCTGACCGCGGGATTCGTCGCCCTCTTCCAGGCTCTGTGCGCTCATGCGCTCGCCGAGCCGCGACGCGCGCGTGGCCCGGGTTTCCGCGTCATCTACGACCAGAACCGCTGGGCGGCGTCGCGCTTCGGCCCCCAGGCCCGGTTCATCCATCCCGACGACGGGCGCGCTGTGGACGGGCCCGAGCTCGCCGCCGAGCTGCTCGAGCGCATCAGCCCGTACGCGCGGGAGCTCGGGACGGAGGAGCTGCTGGAGCCGATCACGCTCGACCGCTGCGAGGGCGACGTCTTGCTCGAGGTAGGCCGCCGCGACGGGCTCGAGGCCGCCTGCCGGGACCTCGTCGCGCGGACCGTAGACTTCGGGCGCGGTGGCGGTTCAGACTGAGACGATCCAGGTGAGCGGCATCCGCTGCGAGCGCTGCGTGATGCGGCTCGGGGCAGCGCTCCAGGGCCACGACGGTCTCGAGTACGCGAATGCGACGCTGATGGGCGCGGTGACGCTTCAGTGGGACGAGGAGCGCACCGATCGCGACGCCCTCGTCACCGCCATGAAACAGGCTGGTTTCGCGCCGATTCCTTGATCGTCGGGGAATACCCCGGCGGAGCCGCTCGTTCTGGACTTCGTAGTCGCAAAGGCCGATAGGGTGGCCCGGATGGGGGAAACGCCGGACACCGAAGGACGGCAGCTGGCAGTCGAGGCGCGCGACCGCGTGCGTTTCGAGGAGGAGGCACTCCAATTAGCCGATCAGGTATATCGGGTGGCACGAAGGCTCGTTCATTCGAAGGAGGAGGCGGAGGACCTCATGCAGGAGACCTACGCCCGGGCCTTCCGGAGCTGGCGGTCGTACACGCCGGGAACGAACCTGCGCGCCTGGTTGCTGCGCATCCTCACGAACCTGAACATCGACCGGGGGCGGCGCCAGCAGCGCGCCCCGGACACGACCCATCTCGAGGAAAGTGACTACTTTCTCTACAACCGGATCCAGGGCGACGCTTCCGAATCCCTGGACGAGGAGCGCGTTCTCGAGCGGCTTTCGCAGGACGACATCGTGGACGCGCTCGCTGCCGTCCCCCACGACTTTCGCGACGTGATCGTGCTCGTCGACATCGGGGACTTTTCCTACCAGGAGGCGGCGCAGATCCTGGACATCCCGGTCGGCACCGTCATGTCCAGGCTTCATCGTGGACGGCGGATCTTGAAGCGGCATCTCGCAGAGGCGACAGTGGGAGACGGAGACTGATGGCGACCTTCGATCCGTGCGCATGGTGTGAGGAGATCCTCCAGCCCTACCTCGACCGCCATCTGACCGAGCGCGAGCGGGCCGAAGCCCAGTCGCACATCGACCAGTGCGGGTACTGCGCGAAGCGGTACCGGTTCGAGTCGGGGCTCAGGCAGTTCGTCCGTCAGGCGGCGATCGAAGAAATGGATCCCGCGCTGAAGGAACGGCTCGCCGCGTTGCGCACTCCGCTTCTGTAATTCGACACGAAGGCGTCACTGATATCACACGGTGCATAGTGATATCATGAGGCCATGAAGCAGCTCCTCTTGCGCGTTCCGGAAGCCCTGCACCAGCGCCTCTCTGCGCGGGCCGCGCGTGAAGGCCGCAGCATGAACTCGGTCGCCACCGAGATTCTGGACACGGCCACCGACGCGGATCTGAGTGACCGCCGGGCTCGCGTCCGCGCGAAGGCGGCGGCTCTCGGCATGCTCGTCGAGCCGGCCGCGGCCTCTCGGGTGAGCGCCGGGCGCCGAAAGCGCATCCTCGCCTCTACGCGCGGACTCGGCCCACAGGCCGACCGGCTCATCCGCGAGCAACGCGAGCGCTTCTGATCACCTACGTCGATTCGTCAGTCCTCGTGCGAGCGTACCTCGAGGACGAGGAGGGGCACGAGGAGGCACGTGCTCTGCTCGCCGACGCCGAGTGCGACGCGGTGACTGGAGCGTGGTCGCGTATCGAGGTCTCCGGAGCGCTGGTGCGGGCTGCGCGTGCGGGACGTATCGACTTGGAAGGATTGCTCGAGCTTCTCGACCAAGAGGTCACCGGGCAGGTGACCCTCGTTCGTGCTGATCCGGAGTCAGTCGAGGCGTTTTCCCTCGACTTGGTTCGCGCGCGCGGTCTCCGGGCGCTCGACGCGTGGCACCTCGCGACCGCGCAGCTAACTGTTCCAGCACTCGCCGAGCCGAGTGAGGCCATCGGCTTCGCGACGCGGGACGAGGACCAGGGGGCCGCGGCCGAGGCGCTCGGTTTCGTTCGCATCTGATCCGTTCGGAGTAACGTTCCGTCACAGATGCGCGCCGCTCTTCTCGCTGGCTGGTCCTAGCTGTCGGCTCGACCGCCGGCTACGCGGCGCACGGGGATACGCCGGTTCCGCTTACGCCCAGCACTGGATATCGCGATCTTTGCGATGGCCTGAAGCATCCGCAGCGAGGTTGCCCCGCGGGTGCGGTGCCGGCAGCTCTCTGGCGGCCACTCGGCTTTCCTTCGGTCGAGCCCGGCGGCGCCTGTCCTGTGTCGCGGCCGCATACCGTCACGTCGAAGATCGCTCCGGTCCTCGGTTCGGGGCCTGTGTTCTTTGCGGCGGGGGCGTACAACGCTGCCGACCGCTCGACGATGCTGCTCATCCCTTCCGCTGAACCTCGCAGCCAGGCCGCGGGAACCGGATGGGGGATCGCGAAGACGGCGATCGTGAAACGGAAGACTCTGAAGCAGCCGCTGCTTCTGCGCGGACGCCGTCTCGACGGCCAAGGCGACCTCGGCTTCTCCGGTACTGGGCACAGGCCGTTCGCCGCGCTGCAGCTCTGGCCCAAATTCGGAGGAGCGCTCGGAAAGTTCAAGTGGAAGGGGCTCGCGGCGTGGGCCGTGGATGCGGGCTGCTATGGGCTCCAAATCGACGGGCGGACGTTCTCCGAGGTGATCGTCTTCCGGGTCGCATTCCGGTAGCTGCCTGCCGCGGCGCTAACGTCTTCGCATGGGCCTCGTCCCGTCGTATGGGCTGCTCGTTGCCGTCCAGGGCGCGCTTGTCCTCGTTCCCGGTAGGCCTCGCCGGATCGCCTCCTCCCGGGCGCTCGGCCTGCTCATTCCGGCCGCCGCGATGGCTGTCGGCGTCGCGCTCGCGAGCTCGACCGGCGGCGCCGATTTCCTGACCGCGCTCGCGGCGGTCGCGACACCCGTCCTTGCCGCCGGGGCCGGCTGGGCCCGCGGCTGGTCC
>JACDER010000342.1 GCA_013816275.1 Actinomycetota bacterium
GCCCTCTCGGGGAGCCGCCAACGACTCCCTGGTAGTTGGGGCCTACGGCGTCGATGACCGCGTCGAGGTGACCTTCGAGCGCTGCCATGACGATGACTTCCTGCGCATCCGGATCGTCCGGCAACGGGCCGTCCGGCTGCTCGCCCCGCGCGAGCGACGCGAGCGCGAGATCCTCCGGCGCGACCGTCGTGTCGGCGCCGAGCTCCGCGAGCGCTTGCGCCTGGTCGTCGCGGCCACGGATGACCGCGTGCTGGTACGGAGTGCGCAGCGGAACATTCCCGCGCCAGGTCTCGCCGCCGGGACGATCGACGTCCGCACCGTGCTCGGCGAGCAGCCGGAGAAGCTCGGGGCCGCGGCTGCGACGGACAGCGTGGGCGACGTATGCGGCGTCCTTCAGGTCCCCCCCACCCTCGATCAGCAGGCGGACGTGCTCGAGGCGTTCTTCGTCGAGCGCGTGGGCGAGCGCACTCGTCCCGTTGACCGTGGCGCCGTGCTCAAGCAGCAGCCGGAGACATGCCGGGTCGCCCGCCTCGGTCGAGTGATAGAGGGACTCGTTGTCGTCCGGATTCGCGCCGGCCTCGAGCAGCACGCGGGTCAGCTCCGGGTCGTGTACGACGCCGGCCGCCCCGTAGAGCGCCGACATCGGGCCGTACTCGTTGGTGAAGGTCGCATTCGGATCGGCGCCTCGCTCGAGCAGCTCGCGCGCGAGGGCCGGCGAAGCGAAGCAGGAGTGGCACACGTACAGGATCGGCGCCCAGTTGCGCAGCCCGCCGGGCTCGTTCGGATCGCCGTCCCAGTCCCGTCCGAGGACCAGCCGCGCCCACGGATCGCTCTCGATCTCCGGGCGAGCCTGGAGGATCGCATCGGCGCGCGTGCGGTTCCCGCTCGTAGCCGCAAGGACGAACGAATCGGCGTTCGCCTCGACCGCCGCGACGAGCGCCGGCCAGTTCGGGTGGCCCTGCTCGCGGGCGAGCACCAGCTGCGCTCGGGCGAGGATCGGTTCGCGTCCGCCAAGACGCTCGAGTGCCTCCGAGTCACCGGCGCGCGCCGCTCGGACGAGCTCCTTCGCCTGCTTTCGAAGCTGTTCCAGGTTCATCTTCGACCTCCCTCCGGAGAGCCCGTGTCCGCGTTTCGGGCGGGAGAAGAGATCGGCTGGTGACGCCGTGCTTCGCTGAGGTGGGCTCTGCCCTGCCCGCGGACCGGATGCGCCCTCGCGCGCAGCCGAGATCTTAGCGGGCCGGATCGAGGATGATCCGACTCCGAGATGAGCCGCTGGCAGGAGCTGGCCGACGAGCTGGACGCCGCGCACGCGCGCGGCGAGATCGACGACGACTGCTGGTTCGATGGGATGGCCGCGATCTTCGACACCGCGTACCTCGAGGGCGAGAACCCGCGCGCGCAGTCCGGCTTCGGCGGGGACGAGGCACGCTGGGAGGTTGGGCGGCGCCCTATCGTCGAGGCCGTCGATCGGGACGGGACCTTCCTGGACCTCGGCTGCGCCAGCGGCCTCCTGATGGAGTCGCTCGTTCGCTGGTCGCCGCATCGGCTCGATCCGTATGGGCTGGAGCTCGCGCCGGCCGTGGCGGAACTCGCGCGTCGGCGGCTACCACAATGGCGAGACCGCATCTTCACGGGGAACGCGCTCTACTGGGAGCCGCCGATACGTTTCGACTTCGTCCGGACGGAGCTCGTGTATGTCCCGGCCGCTCGCAAGGCCGACTTCGTCCAGCGGTTGCTGGACAGGTTTCTCGTTCCCGGTGGACGGCTGATCCTGTGCGGTATGGCAGTCCGCGGTCCGGGCTACGTCCCGATCCCGTGCAGCGAACGGCGCGCGAGCTCGGTTACACGCCGACGCTCGAGCTCAGCGCCGAGGCTCCCGAGGGCGGGCCGATCGTCGAGATTGCGGTGCTCACGGCGGGATCAGGGATGGCCGCGCCCCCGTGAGGCGGACGTACGGCTTGCCGTGACGGGTGACAGCGATCTCATCGCCGGCCGCGGCGCGCTCCATGTACC
>JACDER010000109.1 GCA_013816275.1 Actinomycetota bacterium
GTTCTGCTGCGCGTAGAAGACCGTGATGTGGACGATGCTGTCGACCTGGAAGGTCATCGTCCCGGCGACCGGGTCTTGCTGGCCTTGCTCGTTGACGACGAAGGAGCCGGAGTAGGAGGTTCCGGCGCTGTTCAGCGAGCCGTCGAACTGGCCGAAGAGCGTCTCGTGGCCGGCGGGACCGTGCCAATCGGCGTGCAGATGGTTGAGCCCCGGCCCGCTCGCCGTCAGCTGCCAGGCAGGAGCGCCGTTGTTGGGCGTCCATGCCCCGGTGACATTCGGAGGATCCGCCGTCGCAGCCGACGGCGAAGTCGCATGCACCGCGGACGCGGGGCTGCCGCTCGCGCTTACAGCCGCGACGAGGACGAGCGCGAGCAGAGATGTGACCAAGATCGTGCGCCGCAGCACGCGGCGACTATGGCACACGCGTCACGAGCGATCAACCCCCATGGTTGGGATCCCGCTGTCCGGCAAGATCGGCTGCGAGGGGTGGCTACCAGCCGAAGGTGACGGTGATCTTCCCTTTCGCGCGTGAAGCCTTCTTGGCGCGGTAGATCCCGAACTTGACCCGCTTGCCGAGCTGTTTGCGCAGATTTCCCGGCTTACGACTGTTCAGCGTGAATGTCGCGGTTCCGCCGCTGACGGCGCAGCTGTAGAGGATCGACGTGGCCGAGGGGCTTCTTCGCCAGCCGGAGCGAGACGATCTTGCCGTTCCGCTTCCGGTAGACGAATCCGAGCCGATGCGCACGGCAGCCGGAGGAGGTCTACACGCCGTGGCCGAACACGGCGCGTATGTGCGGCTTGCTCTAGGACCGGTCGAGCAATTCGCGTAGCCGCGTGTTCACGACCTTCGGGTCGGCCTTCCCGCCGGTCTCCTTCATCACCTGACCGACGAAGAAGCCGAGCAGCCCCTGCTTCCCGGCGCGATAGGCGGCGACGTTCTCGTCGTTCGCAGCGAGAATCCGCTCGATCACCGGATCCAGCTCGGACTCGTCGGCGATCACCGCCTCTCCCAGGTAGTCCTCGGCCTTGAAGTCCCCGTCACCGCTCGCGCCGAGCGCCTTCATGAAGGCCTCGCGTGGAATCCGGTCGCGCGCCTCGACCAGCTTGCCGAGCTCCTCGCCGTTCACCTCGGTGGGATCGAGGCCCGCGGCCGCGAGCTCGTTCATGACCACGTTCGCGACCGCTCTCCTGTCTCCCGGCGTCCGCTCGTAGAGCCCGTCGCGTCCGCTCGTGACCAGCCCCTCGGCGAGCCCGAAGTCGAGCTCGGTCTCGAGCCGGCGGATGCGCGCGCTCGGGAGCTCGCCCAGCTCGGCGCGGGCCTGCTCGACCATCTCTGCCGGAGGTTCGATCGGGACGAGATCGGGCTCGGGGAGGTAGCGGTAGTCCTGCGCCTCCTCCTTGGAGCGCAGCGGCGCGGCGTGCTCCTGTCCCGGCACGAAGTGGAGCGTCTCCTGCACCACCTCTCCCCCGCCCTCGTAGATCGCGATCTGGCGCTGGATCTCGCGCTCGATCCCCTGCGCGGCGAAGTTGAACGAGTTGATGTTCTTCAGCTCGGTCCGTGTCCTCAGCTCGTCCGAGCCCTCCGGCCGAACGGAGACGTTCACGTCGAAGCGCATCGACCCCTCCTGCATTTCGGCGTCCGAGATCCCGAGCTCACGCACCGTCTGCCGGAGCAGCTGGAGGAACCGCTTGGTCTGCTCGGACGAGCGGAGGTGTGGCTGCGTAACGATCTCGACGAGCGGCATGCCAGCCCGGTTGAAGTCGACAAGCGTGCGGTCGGCGCCATGGATCCGGCCCTCGCCTCCGCCCATGTGGACGTTCTTGGCCGCGTCCTCCTCGAGGTGCGCACGCACGATCCCGATCTCGGTGTCGCCGCCGACTCCGGGGAGGAGAAACGAACCGCTCATACAGAGAGGCTCGTCGTATTGCGAGATCTGATAGCCCTTCGGATTGTCGGGGTAGAAGTAGTTCTTGCGGTGGAAGACGGCGCGTGGCGCGATGTCGCAGCCGAGCGCGAGACCGAGCTTGATCGTCCACTCGATCGCGCGCTCGTTCGGCACCGGCAGCACCCCTGGATGCGCCAGGCAAACGGGGCACGTACTCGAGTTCTCGGGCGCCCCGAAACCGGTCGCGCAGCGGCAGAACATCTTCGTCTGCGTCTTCAGGTGCACGTGGATCTCGCAGCCGATTACGGGTTCCCAGGTCATGCCAGCCTCGGTGGGACGACATCGAATGCGAGCGCCTGCTCTAGCGCGTGGCCGGCGCGGAAGAGGACGTTCTCGGAGAACTGCGGGCCGATCAGCTGCAGCCCGACGGGTAGCCCTTCCGACAGACCGCACGGGATCGAAAGGCCCGGGAGGCCCGCCATATTCGGCGGGATCGCGAGCACGTCCGAGAGGTACATGGCCAGCGGGTTCTCGGTCTTGGCGCCGAGCGGGAACGCCACGGTCGGCGAGGTCGGCGAGACGAGGACGTCGAAGCGCTCGAGCGCTGCGGCGAACTCCTGCCGGATCACCGTCCGCACCTTCTGCGCCTGACCGTAGTAGGCCTCGTAGTACCCCGCGGAGAGCGCGTACGTGCCGAGCATGATCCTCCGCTTCGGCTCGTCTCCGAAGCCCTCGTCACGCGTCTCCTCGTACATCGCCCGGATCCCGTCCGGCGAGACGCGCAGGCCGAAGCGGACCCCGTCGTAGCGGGCGAGGTTGGACGACGCCTCCGACGGCGCGATCAGGTAGTAGCAGGGCAGCCCGTACTCGACCGAACGCGGAAGCTCGCACTCCCCCACCTCGGCGCCGAGCTCGCGGCAGAGCTCGATTGCAGCCTGGACCGACTCCGTGACGCCTGGCTCGATCCCCTCCGCCTCGTTCAGCTCCCTGGGGACGCCGACGCGCAGGCCCCGCAGGTCCTCGGCCTCGGGAATCTCAACGGGATGCGGCAGGTCAACCGTAGTCGTGTCGCAGGGGTCGCGTCCTGCGATGACCGAGTAGAGGAAGGCGCAGTCGGCGACGGTCTTCGTCACCGGACCGACCTGGTCGAGGCTGGAGGCGAACGCGATGATGCCGTACCGGGAGACGGTTCCGTAGGTCGGCCGCAGGCCGACGACCCCGCAGAGCGCAGCCGGCTGCTTGACCGAGCCACCAGTGTCGGAGCCGAGAGCCCAGGGCGCGAGGCCGGCGGCGACCGCTGCGGTCGACCCTCCGGAGGAGCCGCCGGGGACGCGACTTGGATCCCACGGGTTCCGAGTCGGGCCGAAGGCCGAGTTCTCGGTCGACGAGCCCATCGCGAACTCGTCCATGTTCGTCTTGCCGATGGTGCGGAGGCCGCGCGCCTGGCACCGCTCCGTGACGGTCGCGTCGTAGACGGGGAGGTAACCCTCGAGGATCTTCGACCCGGCCGTCGTCGGGATGCCCTTCGTCCCGATCACGTCCTTCAGGGCGATCGGGATGCCCGCGCCCGGTGACTCGTCGCAGACGTGCAGGAAGCAGTTCAGATCGGGGTCGCGCTCGTCGATCGCGGCGCGGTAGGCGGCGAAAAGCTCGTCCGAGGAGAGCTCACCGCCGGTCAGGAGGGCGTTCGCCTCCTTTGCCGTCAAACGCAGGGTGTCGATCATGCGGGGGGAACGCGAAAGTAGGAACCCTCGCGGTCGGGAGCGTTCGCGAGCGCTTCCTCGACGTCGATCGAGGGCCGCGGCTCGTCGGCGCCCCAGACGTTCGAGAGCTCGAGTGGATGGGCGGTGGGCTCGACGCCGGAGAGGTCGAGCTCGTCGACCTTGCCGACGGCCTCCAGGATCGCGCTCAACTGCTCCTGGAAGCGCGCGATCTCCTCCTCGGTCAGCGCGAGCCGCGCCAGCCGCGCGACGTGCAGCACTTCAGCTCGTGTGATCGCCATTTCTCAATCCTTCCACACGCCTTGAAACCATCTCGGAATCGCTACGGGTCGTCGGCGAAGCCGGGCTTGACCCGGCGGGAGCCGAAGCCTGGCCGGCATTTCCACACACGCGAAGAAGGGGGCCAACGGGGGAAACAAGGTTTCACCCGTTCTAGAAGAAGGGGGCCAACGGGGGAAACATGGTTTCCCCCGTTAATGCGGAAAGCCCCTGTCGGGGCCCTCCGCTCAATGTCTCGCGAGAAAAAGCTAGACCGGCTGGACGTTCGCAGCCTGGAGGCCCTTGGTGCCCTCCACGACGTCGAACTCGACCCGCTGGCCCTCAGTCAAAGACTTGTAGCCCTCGCCGGCGATCGCGGTGAAATGGACGAACACGTCGTCCTCACCCTCACGCTCGATGAAGCCGTAACCCTTCTCGTTCGAGAACCACTTCACGGTGCCTTGAGCCAAGAAAACACCCTCCTTACTACAAAACAACGACGGCCCGGCACCGAGCCGTCGACAGTTACAGGTACGCGCCGACCATAACAGCTACCGCGGCAGCGCAAGGGAGCCGAGCCGCAACTCCGCTGCTCGGACGGTGTTGCTGAGCACCATGGCGATCGTCATCGGCCCCACGCCGCCCGGCACCGGCGTCATGTAGGCCGCCCGGTCCATTGCGCCGGGGTCGACATCGCCGAACAGCCCGTCCTCGGTCCGGTTCATGCCGACGTCGATGACGGTCGCGCCCATCTTCACCATGTCGGGCGAGATCAGGTGGAGAACGCCGGTCGCCGCGACGAGGATGTCCGCGTCGAGCGTGTGCCGGGGAAGGTCGTCCGTGCGCGAGTGGCAGATCGTCACGGTCGCGTTCGCCTGGAGCAGGAGCTGCGCCACCGGCTTGCCCACGATGTTCGAGCGGCCGACGACGACCGCATGCTTCCCGCCCGGGTCGATTCCGTACTCGGCGAGCAACCGCATGATCCCGAGCGGGGTCGCCCCGACGAGCCTCGGCCGTCCGAGGGCGAGGAGGCCCGCGCTCACGGGATGAAGCCCGTCGACGTCCTTGGCCGGGTCGAGCGCCTCGATCGTCGCGGTCTCGTCGAGCTGGGAGGGAAGCGGTGACTGGACGAGCAGGCCGTCGATCGCGTCGTCCGCGTTGAGCTCGGCGACCACTTCCAGCAGCTCGTCCTGCGTCGTCTCGGCCGAAAGGCGCCGGTCGACCGCGTTCATCCCGACCTCGCGCGCGGCCTTCTGCTTGAGCGTGATGTAGATGTCCGACGCCGGGTCGTCGCCGACGAGGACGGTGGCGAGGCCGACCCCGCCGAGCTTGCGAACGCCGTCGGCCACTTCTTCGCGCACGCGCGCGGCGAGGGTCTTCCCATCCATGACCGTGGCCACTACGTCGGGATCTGGACGTCGCTGACGTCGATCCCGAGCGACGACGCCATCTTCACGCCCTCCTCGAGATCCAGGCGCAACCGCTCCGCGTCGCGCGACTTCATCATCGCCCCGATCCGCTCGCGCGCCTTGGGTCGCCACATCACGTGGTTCGCGAAGATCGGAAGCATCTCGTTCGCGACCTTGACGAGCTGCCGGTGGACCCTCTTCGGCGCTTCGTCGAGCAGCACGCGTTCGTAGGCGACGCCCGACCTGTGGTGGATGCCGTCGTCGATCGTAAGCCGGTTGCAGAGGTCGGCGAGAAGCGTGCCTGGAGCCGAGCGCGCGATTATCCGGAAGCGCGGGATGATCAGCCGCTCGAAGAAGACCTGCATCAGGAAGACCTTCTCCTCGAGGGAGTCGAGCTCGAGGAACATGTGCGCGAGCTGGTCGAGGTAGGGGTCGCGCTCGGTCGCGCCGCCCGTCGCCTGGAGCAGCTTCAGCCAGGCCTCGGTGTGGCGCGCCTCGTCCTGCACCATGGTCGTGTAGTAGAGCTTCGCCTCGAAGTGGCGGGCGCCGTCGAGGAGCTGGGCCGCCATCTCGACCGCGAAGACGTCCGCCTGGTACTGCTGGGTGATGACGGAGCGCCACAGATCGACGCGGCGGG
>JACDER010000110.1 GCA_013816275.1 Actinomycetota bacterium
CTCTTGTCCGCTTATCCGCCGTCGCGATCCTGACGCCGTCAGCGCTGGAGGCGAATCGCGTTCAGATCGTCGCGCTCGATCTCGTCGGCGCGTTCGATCAGGTCTTCGATGTCGTCGTGCTCGGCATGGAGGTAGCGCCCGGCCAGCCGGTCTGCGCGGCCTGACGCGAGCACTCGCACGAGCTGTGGCGCGAGCTCCGGCGGCGTCCAGGGCGCATCGTCGGAGAAGAACCCGCTCGTCATCTCGGTCTGGACGAGCCCCGGGCTGATGACGAACACCGGAAGCTGTCCCTCGAGCGCGTTGGCAATCGTCTCCGCGTAGCGGACGACGGCCGCCTTGCTCGCAGGGTAGGCCGTGCTGCTCGCGCCCGGCAGGTAGGCGGCACCGCTGCCGGTGATCACGATCCGTCCGCGCCCCCGCTCCAGCATTCGGGGGATGACGGCGCGGCAGCTGAGATGCATGCCGAGCACGTTCACCTCGAAGACGCGCCACCACTCGCCGGCATCCACCTCCCACGTCTCGCCCTCCGGGCCGCCGATGCCTGCGTTCGCGACCAGCAGGTCGAGTGGGCCGAGCTCCCGCTCCGTGTCCTCGACGGCGCGCTCGACGGCGGCCTGGTCGGTGACGTCGAGCTCGAGTGCGATCCCGCCGATCTCCTCCGCGACCGCCTCGACCTGGTCACGCGTGCGCGCCCCCACTGCGACCCGCGCGCCCGCGCGCGAGAGCTCTCGGGCGACATCGGCGCCGATCCCCCGCCCGCCTCCCGTGACGAGCGCTACCTGTCCGGAGAGCTCGCTCAACTACGGAGCCGCGGGCAGACCTTGCGGCGGTTGCGGTAGCGGCTTCGTGGTCGGGCCGGGCTGGAAGCTTCCCGGCGGGGGCGGCGGAGGTGCCGGCGGCGCGGGCGCCTGGGCCGGAGTCGCGGGTTCAGGAGCTGGCGTCGCGGGAGGAGCGGCAACGGGGTTGCCTGGCCCGATCACCGGCGGTGCGGCCGGCGGCGGCGGCTTTGGCTTCGGCGCCGGCTTGGGCGCCGGAGAGGAAGGACGCTGAGACGAACGCGGCGCCGCAGCCCTGTTCGGAACCGGCTGAGCGGCGGTGTTCGTTGACGGAGCAGTGCTCACGACCGAGACCGGAATAGCCGGCGCCGCGGTCACGACCGTCACAGGCCGTGTCGCGCGCCCGAGCGCCCGACTGTGGTGCTGCACGGGAAGCCCCTGGGCCAGCGTGACCTCGGCGGGCCGGGCCGAAGGCCGATCCAGCGGCAGGAATCCCGGGGCGCTTCCGGACGCAGCCAGCCAGAGGACCGCCGAGAGAAGCAACCCGGCGGCGATCAGGACGGCATGTAGGCCAACAACGGCCCTCCCCATACCGGCCAATGATCGCACGGTTTAGGAAGGAAGGGAAGGGAGCTCGAACGAGAACAGCGAGCCGGCGCCGGGCGACGAGACGACCCAGAGGCGGCCGCCCATCCTCCGAACGAGCTCGCGCGAGATGTACAGGCCGAGGCCGGTCCCGCCCACGCCGCCCTCCAGCTGGACGTCCGAGCGGTAGAACTTCTCGAAGATCCGCTCCTGCTTGTCCAGGGGGATCCCCGGCCCTTCATCGGCGACGCTGAAGACGACGACCCCGTCTCCGCTCTCGACGGCGACCCAGATCGGCCCGCGCTCCGAGTAGTTCACGGCGTTGTCGATCAAGTTGTCGAGCACCTGCCGCGTGCGCACCGTGTCGGCGCGAACGAGCAAGGAATCCTCGTCCTGCACCAGCTGCACGCGCGTGGTCGAATGCCGGAGGCGGGCCTCTTCGACGACCTCGCTTGCGAGCGCGACAGCTTCGAAGCTGTTCTCGCTGAAGAGCAACTGGTTCGACTCGATCCCGCTTGCCACAAGGATGTCCTCGATGACCCGGGCGAGGAGCTCGGCCTGGTCGCTGACCGCAGCGAGCAGCTGGGCACGTGCCGTGGCCGGGATCAGGTCACCTCGTTCCCGAAGCGTCGCGGCGGCCCCGTACAGCCCGGCCAGCGGCGTCCGCAGCTCATGCGAGACGGTCGAGACGAAGTCGTTCTTCAGCTGCTCGAGCCGTTGCTCCTCGGTGACGTCGGCGAAGGTGTAGACGGTCCCCTCCGGCGTCTCGACGCCCGCGAGCGAGAGCCAGAGCTCACGAAGACCGAGCTGAACCGGAAACGTCTCGGGCCTCACGCTCCCCTCCTCACCCACGGGGATATCGCGCGCCAGCTCGCCGAGGCCTGGGAGCTCCGCGAGAGGCCGGCCCCACACTTGCCGGCGCGAGAGCCCGGTGATCAGCTCGGCCGCGCGGTTCCAGAACCGCACCATCCCCTCCCCATCGCTCAGGAAGACGCCGTCGCGTACGTTCGAGAGCACCCCGAGCGCCTCCGAGCGCTCGCGGTGCGCGATCCGGCCCTTGACGACGAGCGGCGCCGCCGCCCACGCGATCAACGCCACGGTCGCGAGCGTCGCGAGAGCTGCGCCGACCACGGTGAGCCAGACATCGCGCACCTCGCCGTCGATCGCGCTCAGCGGCCGAGCGGCGACGACCTCCAGACGCGCCGAGATGGGAGCCGAGGCCGCCCGGGAGCTCTCGCCTTCGAGGCGGATGTCTGTGGGCTCGCGAGGGGCCGTCCCCGGAGCGGCGGCGACCAGCCTGTCCCCGCCGCGAAGTGGAACGGAACGCAGGCTCGCGACGAGCAACCGACGGGGGACGCCTACCGCCACCGTCCCGATCGGCTTCCCGCCGAGCGTGACGAGCGCGGTCCGGCGGGCTGCCGCCGCCGGATGGTGCGCGGGAATCTCGCTCCCTCGAACGATGAACGTCGTTCCCGGATCCTCATCGGCGAGCCGGGCGAGTGCATTGCGGTCGCGGCGCGCGAAGGCGCTCTGCACCGGGACGGAGCGGGCGATCGCGAGCGCACGGCTCTCGGCGCGGTCGAGCACCGCTGCCGCCTGACGCCCTGCTTCCTGCGCCTCCAACGCGACTCTCGAGCTCGCGTTCCGCCGAACGTCGCGAGCGGCGTTCCTCCCGACCGCCCAGCCGGCAATCGCCGTGGGGACGACGGCGACGAGGACGGCGAACGCCACCGGACGCAGCCGCGCGCGGTTCACGAGGGGCCTCGAGACGGACGATCTGGGGATGGTCGCGCTGCGCGGCAACGTCACAAGGGTTGCACAGCCGTGGAGGAACGTCCGACCGGCCGCAGAAACTGAGGCAATGAACCTCGAGGAGAGCATCGCCGTCGCGGTCGGAATCGCCGTCGCACTCTCGTTTCTGGCGTTCTTCCTATTCGACGGCTTCGGAATCGGCCTGTCCTAGCGGGCCTGGCCTTTAACGACAGCGACCGGCAGAGCCGGCCGCTGTCTCTCCGTCCTGCGCGATCGCGGGGGACGGAAGGTAAGGCCTGCCGGCCCTTCGTCAGGACCGGCAGGCACGGTTCTCTCCGCTAGCGGTGAATCACCACGTCATCGACGGCCACTCCCGTGTAGCGGGGTGACGAGACGAGCTGGTCGCTGGTCAGCCGGAATCGGATGAACAGCGGGCCAGCTGCGGCCTTGAACGCGACCTTCTCGAGCGTGAAGCCCGGGAAGTCGGCGTTCTGGCCGTCGAAGGTGAGCTCGTCGTTCCAGCCGCTGACCGAACGATCCCACACATACGAGGCCTCCGACCAGTTGATGCCGTCGGACGAGTACTCGACGTGCATGTAGTCGAACGAGGGGGTTCCGTGTTGCGGAGGTTCTGGAAGTCGACGAACAGCCAGCCGTGCCGTCGCGTTCGTGAGCGGCGGCGAGACGACCGTCCCGGTCGCGTCATCCGTGTACGGCATCGCCTGCATGCTCGTCGACCCGTTGGCGCCCGGAGCGCCGAGACGGAAGAAGATCGCCTGCGGCCGGATCGGCCGTCCACCCGTCCGTTCCGAGGTCGAAGTGGTACGGACCGGCGAGCGTTGCGCCGGTGGGAGCCGTCGGCTTCTCGACCGTGGTCGTGTCGCCGCCGATCTTCGTCGATGGATAGCTGCCAGCGACGCCGAGTGACCTCTTTCCCCAGCGGGCGACAGAATACTGAGCGGCATGCCTCGCAGCCTTGTGGCCGATGACCTTCGTGCGCTGATGCGCCGGTTCCCCTCCGGGGTCGCCGTCGTGACGGTCGATGCGGAGGGGGAACGCCTCGGGCTCACCGTCGGCACCCTTGTTCCGCTCTCGCTCGAGCCGCCGCTCGTCGGCATCTCGATCGCGCGTGACGCCGCCATCCACGAGCTGCTCCGCCAGGCAGGCGGCTTCGCGGTCAGTCTGCTCGCTTCGGGTCAGGAGGCCGTGGCTCAGCATTTCGCGCGCGGCGTTCCTCCGATCGCGCACTGGCATGGGATCGCGCATCGTCAAGGGGCGCACGGGGCTCCCCTGCTCGAGGGCGCGCTCGGCTGGCTCGAGTGCCGCGTGTGGGCGGAGTGGCCGACCGGCGACCACACGTTCTTCGCGGGCGAGGTGCTTGAGTGCGAGCTCGGCTCGGCGCAGCCGCCTCTCCTCTACCTCGACCGCCGATACCGCTCCGTGTGATCGAGGCCGTCGTCTTCGACATGGACGGAGTCCTGATCGACTCCGAGCAGATCTGGGACGCGGCCCGGGAGGAGCTCGTGCAAGAGCGCGGCGGGCGCTGGCACGACCGAGCCCAGCGGGACATGATGGGAATGAGCTCGCCCGAGTGGTCGCGCTACCTGCACGACGAGCTCGGCCTGCCCGAGCCGCCGGAGGAGATCAACGACGAAGTCGTGCGGCGGATGATCGGCCTCTACCGGGCGCGGCTGCCGCTCCTCGCGGGCGCGCGCGAGGCGGTCAAGCGACTCGCAGCTCGGTGGCCGCTCGGCCTCGCCTCATCCTCGAACCGGCCGATCATCGAGCTCGTGCTCGAGCTGGCGCGGCTCACGGACTCCTTTCGTGTGACGGTGTCCTCCGAAGAGGTCGCGGGCGGCAAGCCGGCGCCGGACGTCTACCTGGAGACGGCGAGGCAGCTCGGCGTCGCGCCCGAGCGGTGTGCCGCAATCGAGGACTCGCACAACGGCATACGCTCGGCGCACGCGGCCGGCATGCGCGTGATCGCGATCCCGAACCGCGTCTTTCCGCCGGACGAAGAGGCGCTCGCCCTCGCCGACGCGGTGCTCGACTCGCTGGAAGGGCTGACCCCAGAGACGGTCAGTGCTTCTTGCGGATCAGGGTCATCCCGTCCCTGACCGTCAGCATCACGCACTCGATGCGATCGTCTTCCATCACGTGGTCGTTGAACGCGCGAATCGCCAGCGTGTTCTCGTCGTCGTTCGACTCGTCCGCGACCCGGCCCGACCAGAGCACGTTGTCGGCGATGACCATGCCGTCGTCCGCCAGCTTCGGCAGGACGGCCTCGTAGTAGCTGACGTAGTTCGGCTTGTCGGCGTCGATGAACACGAGGTCGAACGGCCCGTCGAGTGAGTCGATCGTCTCCAGGCCGGGCCCGAGCCGGTAGTCGATGCGGTCAGCGACGCCCGCCTCCTCCGCGTAGCGCCGGGCGATCGCGGTCGTCTCCTCGTTCACGTCGCAGCTGACGATCCGGCCGCCCTCGGGGAGGCCGAATGCCATGGAGATCGACGACCAGCCCGTGAACGTGCCGATCTCGAGGATGTTCCGCGCCTTGGTCTGGCGGACGAGGAACTCGAGGAAGCGGCCCTCGAGCACGCCCACCATCATCTGCGGCGCCTCCGACTTCTCGCGTGTTTCCGCGGCAAGGCGCTCGAAGAGACCGGCTACGGGAGTCGTATGCGCTTCCGCGTACCGCTCGACTTCCTCTTGGACGACGAAGCTCACTGAACCGTGCCGATCAACACGCAAGCGTTGTGGCCGCCGAGCCCCATCGCATTGGAGAGGGCTACGTCGA
>JACDER010000001.1 GCA_013816275.1 Actinomycetota bacterium
CTCTCGAGAGCTCGTCGCCGTGCAGTTCGATGTTGGGGGCGCTCTTGACCTGTTCCCTGGACACTGCCACCTGCAGGTTGTCGGGGCCGATTGTGATTCCGCGCAGCGGGACGAACGTCAAGTGGCGGCCGATCAGGCCCTCCTTGACGGTGCCGAACATCGGTTCGTCGGTTTCGACGTCGACGTAAACGTCCTCGAGTTTGCCGATCTTCTCCCCTTCGCGGTCGACTAGATCTTTGCCGTGCCATTCGCCGATGTTCTCGTGGTAGGCCATTGGGCTGTCCTCCTTGTCTCAGCCGTTGCCTGGTCGGTATCCGCGAGCTTAGCTCCGGCCGCTGCTACGCGCCGAGCCGAGGTGCTGCGCCTCCTCGGCCGCCACAACGAGGCCCAGGCGGAACAGCCGTCTTACTGCTGCTTCGCGTACGAGGCGCTTGCTCCGAAATCGACCACCTCGCACGGCTCGTCGCCGACCACCCAAGCGTCGTGACCGGGCTCGATCCGCGCGGCCGCTCCCGGCCCGACTTCGGCCTCGGTACCGTCGTCCATGACGACCTTCATGCGTCCCGAGAGGCAATAGAGCAGGTGAGGAGACTGGCAGCTGTCCGTCCCGGCGAGGGGCTTCATATGCTCAGACCAGCGCCACCCAGGCTCGAACGTCCCTCGGAGCGCCGAGCCTTCTCCGAGATTGACGACTTTGGCTTGTCCCTTATCGGCAAAAGGTCGTGTCTCATCGGGTGAATCGAACTGCTTGACCTCGATTCCTGCCATCTCGATCCCTCCTCGTAAGTTGTCTCCGCCATTCAATCAGGCGGAGCTCGACAGCGAGTTCGAAGGGTTTCTCTGCCGACGCGGCAATTCGCCTCATTCCCTCTTCTTGCCGCGGGCATCCTGGCGGGTTAACGGTGGGGTAACGGCCGACGGGAAACAGGGGGAAAGCGACACCCCCGCTCCGGTCTCCAATGTGGCTGATCTACGCGGAAAGGGGGCTGTCGGGAGCTAACGGGAACGGCCTCGGCTTCCCTTACAAGCAGGAGGTCGGCGGTTCGATCCCGTCACCGCCCACCTCGCTTCCCTGACCGCCGCCACTCCCGGCCGGCGGAGTCGGCCTCCACGGCGGCTCGGGCCGCGTCAGTGAACCGAGGAGCGCCGACTTGGAACCCAGCACCGCACCAAAGGCCGACGCTCGTCAGCGCAGCACGTCCGCCCCCTCGCGCAGCCACATTCGCGCGCGGTCGATATTGGCGCCGCTCGGCGCGAGCAGGACAGTCTCGAGCTGCAGCTCGGTCATGATGCGCAGCGCGCGCTGCGGCTCGGGTTCGGTCAGAGCCTCCTCGATCCGCTCCGCGAGCCTGTCCGGCTTCAGCGCGAGCGGCGCGACGCGCGCGGAGAGGCGCTTCGTCGTCGGCTGCCAGACGCGATTGAGCGCGAAGACGATCGTGAGGACTCGCATCGCGGCGTCGACGAGCCACTCGGTGAGCGCCAGCCGGTCGTCCGGCCGGATGAGCGTCAGCAGTCCGGCGGGGGCGAAGCCGCCCCAGGGAAGCGCCGCGTCCTCGATCTGCGCCGCCGCCAACTCCTGCGGGTACTCGCGAAGCCGCTCCTGCCACGCCGCGAGCAGGCCCCGCGTCCGCAGCGGCACGCCGTGCACCATCGCGTCGGCGGTCGACGGCGCCTCGCCCGCGAGGAGAGCGTCTATCCGTGCTTCGGCGTACTCGCGCGGCCACCAGACCAGCTCGATCGGCACGAGCTCGAGGTAGCCGGAGACGCGCCGCGCCTGCTCATCCCGCACGCCCCAGGTGTCGAGGCGCTCGAGGCCCGCCGCGCGAGCAAGCCCGAAGCAGTCCTCGAGCTCGAGCAATTCGCACGTGACGACGAGCATCTCGATATCGGACACCTCGTCCGCCATGCCGCGCGAGACGCTGCCTGTTAGGACGACCTCCTCCGCGACCTCGGCCGGAAGCGCGTCCGCAACCCGCTGCGCGACCACCCGCAACGCCTTACTCCTCGCCGTTGTCATCTCACCGCCCGTTCGGCTGTCAGGCGCCGCCCGCCGAGTAGCTCCGATAGACGGCGAGGAGCGCCTCCTTCTGATCGTCGCTCAGAGTTGGATCCGAGCGAATCGTGGCTTCGGTCGACTCAACCGAGGCGACCTTGCTCCCGCGCCGCGCCTCGCCGTCGCGGAAAAGACCTGCCTGAGCAAGCAGCGTCTCGGCGGAGAGATCAAGGGCCTCCGCGATCGCGTTCAGGACCCGTACCGAGGGCTCGTGAAGACCACGCTCCACCTGGCTCAGGTATGCATTCGAGAGGTCGGTCAAGCCGGCCAGTTCCCGCAGCGAGAGCCGCGCGAGGCTCCGCTGGGTGTGGATGAACTCGCCGAGGGCCTGCATCTGTCCTCTCCAGGCGTCCTCCATCTTCGGCTCACCCATGGCTAAGCGCCGGGAGGGTCTGGCCCTCCCGGCGAGCAACCGAGATCAGGCGGAGGTTGCTTTCTTGGGCTCCGGCTTGGTCTTGTCGAGCACCGGTGCGGCCGCCTTGAGAACCTCGCGGGCGAACTCATGCTGAGCAGTCAGCAGGCGCTCGGCAAACTGGAACGAGGACTCGACGAGCTCGCCCGGGGTCGGGAGCTCCTTGCTGACGGGCATGGTCGGCACAGCCTTCTCGACGGCCTTGGCCCAGACTCGGACCGCTTCGACGACGGTCTCCTGGCTCTTCTTGACGGCGTCCAGGGTCGCGTCCTGCGCGGTCCGCGTGAAGTCGTTCGATGTAGTGGTGGCCATGATTCCTCCTAAGGTTTGTTGTGTCCTTGCGTAGTATAGTACGCAACCGCGTACTATCGCAAGCCGGTTACTTCCCGTGGACGTACGTGCCGGGCGCATCGCCGAGCATGGGATGCGTCTTGCTGCCGGTCCGGGGCGGTTTCCGCCGATCTCCGGCACGGGCTGCGGCCCACGTGGCCCAGTCTTCCCACCAAGAGCCTTGATGGCGAGTGGCGCTTGCGAACCATTCCTCCGGATCTGTCGTCGGCTCATCGCCCGTCCAGTGCGAGCTCTTGTCGCTTGGCGGATTGACGATTCCGGCGATGTGGCCGGAGGAGGTGAGGACGAAGCGGACGTCGCTGCCCGAGAAGAGACGAACGGCCTTGAAGCTCGAGCGCCACGGAGCGATGTGGTCCTCCTTCGCCGCAAGAACGTACAAGTCGGGCGTAATCGCAGCTGGGTCCAGCCGCGTTCCGTCGAGCTCGAGCTCTCCTCGTGCGAACTCGTTGTCCACGTAGCAGGAACGCAGGTAGAAGGAATGGAGCGCCGCGGGTAGTCGCGTGCTGTCGGCGTTCCAGGCGAGGATGTCGAACGCGGGGGGATGCTCGCCCATCAGCCAGTTGCTCCCGACGTAGCTCCAGATCAGGTCGTTCGCGCGGAGGACGTTGAAGGTTCGCGCGATCTCCGCGCCGTCGAGATAGCCCCGCCGCTCCATCTTCCGCGCCAAGCCCGCGACCGTCTTCGCGTCCGCGAACGCACCAAGCGGGCCCGGCTCGCTGAAGTCGACGAGGGTGTTCAGAAGCGTGGCGGAGCGCACGCGCTCGTCGCCCGCGCCGGCGAACTGGGCGAGCAGCATCGCCGTGAGCGTCCCGCCGATGCAGAGCCCGGCGACGTTCGCCTGCGGCGCGCCTGTGATCTCCTCCACGACCGAGAGCGCCGCCTCCGGCCCACGGGTCAGGTACTCGTCCAGAGAGACGTCGCGCAGGGACTCGTCGGGGTTGCGGTAACTGATCGCGAACACGGTGTGCCCGTGCGCGACCGCCCACTCGATGAAGCTCCGGCCGGGGGCGAGATCCATGATGTAGTACTTGTTGATCCAGGGCGGGCTGCAAAGCAGCGGAACCTCGTAGACCGACTCCGTCTGCGGGGTGTACTGGATCAACTCCATCAGCTCGTTGCGGAAGACGACCTTTCCCGGAGTCGCGGCCAGGTTCTCGCCCACGGCAAAGGCCGAGAGCTCGACCTGACGCGGCATTCCCCCGTTCTCGGCCAGGTCTTCGAGGAAGTTACGGAAGCCTCTGACCAGGCTCATCCCGCCGGTCTCGAATGCTTTCTTGATCGCGGCGGGATTACCCAGGAGATAGTTGCTGGGTGCGAGTGCGTCGAGGTAGAGCTCCGCTGCGAACTGCGCCTTTCCCGCGGCCGGCTCTTCCAGGTCCGCGGCTTCGACGAGCTCGCGCGAGAGGCGCGCGGACAGCAGGTAGGCCTGGAGCAGCCCGAAGTAGGCGGGATTCTCCTGCCACGTGGGGTCGGTGAAACGGCGATCCTTGGGGGCTGGGGCCGTGGGCCCCGGAGCCTCGCCGCCGAGCGCCCGAACGGCAACCGCGGCGCCTGCCTCGACGAGACCGGTCGCATAGCGCGCCCCGGCGCGAAAGGCCTCGGCTGGGTGGCGGGCGAGACCGGCGCCAACCTGCGCCAGGGCCTGGCCGAACGCCATCGGATCGAGGAAGTCGAGGAGGCCGGCCTCGGGCTCGAGCGCCTCCGCAGCCTGCTCTGCGGCCGCCTTCGCCGCGTCTCCGTTCGTGCTCGTGGTTCGGTCGCTCACCGGTAGTAGCGGAAGAGGGCCTCGGCGTAGCAAGCCGGCTTCTCCCGCCCCTCAACGGCGAACGTGAGCTCGAACGCCGCCTGCAGGCCGCCGGGCACATCGTCGACCTCTCGCAGCCCTGCGCCGAGCCGGACGCGCGAACCGGTCGGGACCGGCGCCGGGAAGCGCACCTTGTTGAGACCGTAGTTGATGACCCGCGTGGTCCCGACGACGTCGATCACCTCGTCGAGCAGGGCGGGGCCGAGCGAGAGCGTCAGGTAGCCGTGGGCGATCGTCCCGTTGAAAGGCCCTGCCTTCGCCCGGCGGTGATCGACGTGGATCCACTGGCGGTCCCCGGTCGCCTCCGCGAAGCGGTCGACCTGGTCCTGGGTGATCACGTGCCAGCTGCTCGTGCCCAGGTGCCGGCCGGCGAGGCTCGCCAGGTCGTCGACGTCGACGACCGTGCCGGCCAATCTGTTCTCGTTCATGGGCGCTCGTGTCGTGGCACTCGCCTCCTAGACCTCGCCGGCAGGGCTCTCCCTACGCCCCCCGTGTCACATGTTCAGCCCGCCGTTCACCGAGTAGGCCTGGCCGGTGATGTAGCTCGACTCTGGATCGGCGAGGAACTCGACCACGCGCGCCACCTCGTCCGGCTCCCCGAGTCGGCCGGCCGGAATCTGCGCGATGACTCGGTCGAGCAGCTCCTTGGGTACGGCGGCGACCATAGCAGTCTTGATGAAGCCGGGTGCCACGCAGTTGACGGTGATCCCCTTGTTCGCGCACTCGAGCGCGAGGCTCATCGTGAAGCCGAAGAGGCCCGACTTTGCCGCCGCGTAGTTCGCCTGCCCGATGCTCCCGGTCTCACCGATCACAGAGCTGATGTGGATGATGCGACCGTACCCCTGGTCGATCATGTGCGAAAGCACGGAGCGGGACATGTAGAAGGCGCCGTTGAGGTTGACCTCGATCACGTGACTCCACTCCTCCGGTGCCATCTTGCGGACAGTTTTGTCCATCGTGATCCCGGCGTTGTTGACCAGGATGTCGAGCCGGCCATGCTGCTCGATCACCTCGCCGACGACGCGCTCGCAGTCCTCGTAAACCCCGATGTTGCCCTGATGGACCGTCGCACCGGTTTCGCCGTGGGTGTCGAGGAACGTCCTGGCTGATTCCTCGTTGCGCGAATACCCGGCGGCGACACGAACACCTCGACGGATCAGCCGCGCACAGATGGAAAGGCCGATCCCTCGAATTCCACCCGTGACGAGGGCGACCTGACCTGTCATGTCCGATGCCGCCATACCGCGTCTCCTCCGAGCGAAGGTGCAGCGCGAAGCCTATAGGCCCGTCACCGCCCATTTTTCGAAAGACCCGGCGTATGCTCGCGCCGTGCGGCTCCTGCTAACGATCCTGCTCGTCTGCGCTGCGGCCACGCTTTCCCCGCCGGCACTCGCAGGCACGTCGGCCGACCAGCGTCTCGCCGACCGCTACGCACCGGTGGTCGCTCTTCGCGAGCAGAAGAAGGAGTGCGGCCCCGGCGAGCCGTACCGGCCGATCTCGGTCGAGGCCGTGCTCGGGAACTCCGAGGTCACGCTGCGCGGCCCCGGCAAGGGAGATCCGGTCGTCAAGACCGGCCCGACCGGCGCCGACCTCTTCGGCAAGGGCAAGGGCTACTACCTCGACTTCCCGGGGAACCCCCTCGATCCGGGCTGCACGTACGAGAAGGAGGCCCGGCGCTGGAACGGGACCCGGAGGCCGGTCGTCTACGCGCACGTCGCAACGCAGGAGGGCCATCCCAACAAGCTGGCGCTCCAGTACTGGTTCTTCTACGTCTTCAACGACTTCAACAACAAGCACGAGAGCGACTGGGAGATGATCCAGCTCGTCTTCCACACGCCTGATGCGGGCGCGGCGCTCGACGCTCATCCATACGAGGTCGCGTACTCCCAACACGAGGGCGGCGAACGGGCGGCCTGGGACGACGAGAAGCTCCAGAAGGACGGGACGCACGTCATCGTGTACCCCGCCGGCGGGTCGCACGCGGACTACTACTCGACGGCTGTCTGGCTGGGCCGAAGCGGATCCGAGGGATTCGGCTGCGACGACACGAGCCCACCGTCCGTCACCGTCAAACCGAAGGCGGTCCTGGTTCCGACGGCGGTCGAATCGGCCTCGGATCCGTACGCGTGGCTCGGGTTCACCGGCCGCTGGGGCCAGCGCGAGGCCGGCTTCAACAACGGTCCGACCGGGCCGTCGACGAAGAGCCAGTGGCTCCGGCCGATTCGGTGGGAGGAGAACAAGCTGCGCCCGTCAAGCGTGCAGATCCCGGCCCTGCATTCGCTCGGCCCGAGCGTGGCCGGCTTTTTCTGCGGCGCCGTGGCGGCAGGATCGAACGTGCTCACCTTCACGCAGCAGAGGCCGCTTCTCGCAGTCGCGATCCTGCTCGGAGCGCTCGCGCTTGTAGCGCTCATCCTCACCCGCACGCGCTGGTCGCCGATCCAGACCGAATCGATCGAGTCGCGCCGCACCATCGGCCAGATCCTCCGGACCGCCTTCCGCCTCTACAGAACGCACCGGCGGCTCTTCCTCGGACTTGGCGCGATCTTCCTGCCCATCGGAGCGCTCTTCACGGGGATCGAGGCTCTGCTGTTCGAGCATCTGCTCGGCCTGTCCGGCCTGTCCGGAAGCCGGAGCGGCATAGGCGATGTGCTCGGGGCCGGGATCGGAGGCCTCGGCGCGCTGATCGCAGCCGCGATCGTCGTCTCGGCGACGGCCGTCGCGCTCTCGAAGCTCTCGCAGGGAGAGGTGCCGCAGGTCAGGGACGTCTACAGGGCCGTGTGGGCGCGGTTCTGGTTGCTGGTCTCGGCCGTCCTCCGTGCCGGCGTGACTGTGATCGTCCTCGCCCTGACGCTGGTCGGCACTCCGGTCGCGGTCGAGCGTGCCGTCCGGTGGGCCTTCGTCGCCCAGGTCTGCATGCTGGGGGATCAGCCGCCGTCAACTCCGCTCCGCGAGAGCGCCCAGATCACGAGATCGAGCTGGTGGCGGACCTTTGCCCTGACGTCGGTGATGAACTTCCCGGTGGTCGTCCTCGCGCTCGTGATCGGCAGCGTCTTCCTGTTTCTCGTCTCGTCGGCTCCGCTCTACTTCGTCGAGCTGATCAGCTCGTGCGTCTTCGCGCTCGCGTATCCCTACGTCGGCATCGCGACGACGCTGCTCTACTTCGATCTGGTGCTGAGCCGGCCGGAGCCCGCGCCGAGCACGGAGCCCGCGCTCGCATGAGCCGGCCTGTCGTGACCGTGGGGTCGGTCTCGACGAGCCAGCGCGACGTCATTTGCGGTCTCGGCGCGCCCGACGCTGCTCGGCAAGAGCTTTCACTCCGAGTAGCGGGCCGGGACTAGAAAGACCGGCGCAGCTGGGCGTATCCCCAGACCTTGCCGCACTTCGCGCAGTAGATGAGCACGCGCGCGGGTGGATGCACTGCGACGTCTGCCGGAACCGCGTATTCCTGGTTGCCCCACGCGCTCCGCAGATTCGTGAGTTGCCGACGCGAGGTCACGCCCTGCCGGCCCTCGAGCACGATCCAGAGCTCGGGCGCCTGCTGCGTCTGAAAGGCGGTGAGGCGAAGCACAGCCGTGCCGTCCTTCTTGCCCACGATGGCCGCGCGTCCCCTCGTCGTCCAGGAGATGGACTGAAACGGGCCGCTCGCGACCACGCCCGCATGAACACGACCCGAGGCCCCGCTCCCCCGCGCGACGACGAGACCCGCCGCGAGACCGGCAAGCGCGAGGGCGACGAGGGCAATCAGCAGAAGGCGCGTTCGTGGCATGTGCAGCATCCACTTTGTCATACGCGGAGGATTTGTCAGCGGTTCATGAGAAACCGAATCGCCTCGCGGACGTATTAACACATAGATGTCTGCGGCGGACATGACCCCGCCTACCGTGGACCAACCGGCGAAGCCCCCGAGGCTCGTCCTGCGGTTCGCGCTCTACACGGCTGCCGCCTTCGCCGTCGCAGCCGGCGCGACGCTGTGGGTGGCCCAGCGCGAGGCGGTCAAGCGGGCGGAAGGACAGGTCCGCTTCCACGCCAACTTCGTCGCCGACACGATCCTGCGGGACAACCTCTCTTCGAGGGACTTCACGCCGCTGGCGGGCGCCATGAGGATCCAGGAGCTCGACCTGCTCTTCGGGCGAGAGGTACGCACGAAGGACGTCCTGCGCGTGAAGCTCTACTCGCCGGACGGCCGGGTCACCTACTCCGACGACCACAGCCTGATTGGAACGCGGCCCGCAGGAGGCGAGGTCTCCGAGGCGATGGCCGGGGACACGGTGCAGGACGTCAGCAGCCTCAACCACGAGGGCGGAGTCGGGCCGGACAGGAAGGTGCTCGAGGTGTACACGCCTGTCCGCCTGGACTCCGGGAAGCCGGCCGGCGTCTTCGAGCTCTATCAGGACTACGCGCCGGTGGCGAGCAGCGTGCGGCACGAGGTCTATCCGATCGCGCTCATCCTGCTGGTCGCCCTGGTCGCGCTGTTCGCGGCGCTGTTCCCGCTCCTGCGCAGGACCACCTCGGCCCTCCTGCGGAGCATGGGCGAGCAGCGGCGCTCGCGCGAGGCGCTCGAGGCGGCCGAGGAGCAGCTCCGCCAGTCGCAGAAGATGGAGGCGATCGGGCAGCTCGCAGGCGGCATGGCGCACGACTTCAACAACATGCTGCTAGCGATCAGGGGCTACAGCGATCTCGCCCTCAAGAGCCTGCCGGCCGGAAACGGCGCGCACGACGACCTCCTCCACATCCAGGACGCGACCGACCGGGCCGGCGAGCTCACGCGCAGGCTGCTCGCGGTCTCGAGGAAGCAGGTCCTGATGCCGACGGTCTTCGACCTGAACGACGCCGTCCTGGACGTCGTGCCGATCCTGCGCGGCCTGATCGGCGAACACATCGTGATCGAGATGTCGCTCACCCCCTCGGGCGCGTTCGTGCGCGCGGATGCCACTCAGATCGAGCAGGTGCTGATGAACCTCGCGATCAACGCGCGCGATGCGATGACCGAGGGAGGCACGGTGACGATCGGGACAGGGATCGGCGATGCGCCACCGGGCGCGGATCCCGGCCGCTATGCCGTCGTCACCGTCAGAGACACGGGGCACGGGATGGACGCAGAGACCCGCTCGCACGTCTTCGAGCCCTTCTTCACCACGAAGGAGGAGGGCAAGGGCACGGGCCTCGGGCTCGCGACCGTGTATGGAATCGTCACCCAGAGCGGAGGTGTGGTCTCGGTCGAGAGTGAGCCTGGGTCGGGGACCGAGTTCCAGGTCCACCTCCCCGCCGTCGACCGGCCGAGCCCCGACCTCGACGCTACGTCAGCTCGTCCGGAACGAGCTGGACGTCGATACGTCGCCCGCCCCGTATGACCGTGAGAGGATGCCCGACGTGGCTGCTCGAGGCGCGCTGGTACTGCCCCACGAGCGCCCGCGCGGTCGACGACGGCGAGGCGACCGACGTGCATTTCGCATGAGGCGGGCGCTGCTCGTGATGGCCGTGATGTTGCTCGCCGGGTGCGGAGGCGGAGGCAAGAGCTCGCCGGAGGCCGGGGTCGTCTCCGGGCTCGGAGACCGAGGGATAACCGCGCGCGGGGGCGGCCACGCTCCGCCCGGGGTGCTGAGCCTCGCCTCGACCATGTACCGCGTCCCGGGGGGAGAGCTCCATCTCTTCCGCTTCCCGTCCGAGCAGCGCGCGCGACAGGCCGCGTCACTGGTCGAGCCCGACGGGTACATGGTCACCAACGACACGGGGGTCAACCAGATCGTGGACTGGGTAGCTCCGCCCCACTGGTTCCGGGCCGGTAGGGAGATCGCGATCTACCTCGGGTCATCGGCAGACGTGATCGGTGCGCTCGAGGCTATCGCCGGCCCACAGTTCGCCGGCGCTTAACGAGCACAGGCCCCGAGGTGCCTGTGCTCGATTCCGTGCGTGACGGCTTAGTGGATCGGGTTCGCGTAGCGAACGATCGTGATCTTTGTGATCCGGCCGCTGTGCGTGACCAGGACATTCTCGCTGCCCGGCCGCGCGACGAGGCCCGCGCCTGTCTTCGACCACGAGTTGCTCGTGTCGACGTGGCCCGTGCCGGTGCACGCATGCGCCCGGCCGGTCGTGCTCGTGCTGTTCAGCGTCCTGCCGCTGGTGTTCGGGTCATAGATGCAGAGCAGCTGATCGGAGTCACCCTTGTTCGGGTGGGTGCCGTCCGTGCTGCTCGCGTTCGTCCCCGTATTCGAGAAGTAGTCCATGCAGGTGTTGAAGTCGGCTCCGCTCTCGTCCTGGTGGTTGAGGCCGAAGTCGTGCCCGATCTCCTGGCACGCGACGTGCGCCTTCTCGTTCGGGTTGTTGTAGGTCGACGTGTTGAAGTAGGTGTCGTTGAGCTTCGTCGTCGCCTGCGCGATGTGCGTCGTTCCCGACGCCGTCCAGATCGAGGCCAGTCCGAGCCAGCCGTTATTGCCGTAGGTGCTGTTGCAGACCTGGATCTTTCCGGAGACGGCAGCGCAGCGCTTGTTCGCGGTTCCCGTCGTCTTTGTCAGCCCGAGCACCGTCGACGAGTCCCAGTCGGCAACAGCGGTGACGACGTAGGACGTCCACGCCGATGATGTGGTGTCGATCACGGTGAGCGGCACCGGATTGGCGGTGCGACCCCAATGATAGGTCCCCCACGCATGGTTCGCCATCGCGGCGGACGCGAAGACGCCGAATAGAGCGATCGCGCCGGCGACGACGAGGGTGCGTCTGAGCATGAAGCCCTCCCCAATAGATGAACGTTGACCGGCGGATGCTAAGTCCTTGACGGGATTCGTACAACCCCGATTTCACCCGGAACTCACGCGAGCAGCTTGCGGTGCCGCTGGAGGGCGGCGAGCAGGTCGTCCACGTCGTCCGTCGAGTTGTACGCGTGAGCCGAGATGCGGAGATTCGAGTCGCGATCCGACGTGACGATGCCCTCACGCCCGAGCACCTCGACCAGGGCGGGCGCGTCCTTCGAGCGCACGCAGACGAGTGCCCCGCGCCGCTTCGGCCGCCGCGGAGTGGCAAGCGTCGCGCCCAGCTCGTCCAGACCGTCGATCAGCCGCGCGTTCAGCGCGTTCACGTGTTTCCGCGTCTCGGCGACGCCGATCTCCTGCATGAGCTCGATCCCGGCCACGCCCGCGTAGATGGCGGGAATCGGCGGCGTCCCCGACTGGAAGCGGCTCGCGGTCGAGGACGGGGAGTAGTCGCGGTGGTCCATCTGGAAGATGTCCTTGTCGGCGAACCAGCCGGTGGCGGTCGGCCAGATCCGCTCCACGACTCCGCGCCTCGCGTACAGGAAGGCGAGCCCGGCCGAGCCGAGCAGGTACTTGAGGACGCCGGCGGCGAGGAAGTCGACGCCGAGCTCGCGCACGTCGAGCGGGAGCGAGCCGGCAGTCTGGTACGCATCGAGCAGGACGAGAGCGCCGCGCTCGTGCGCCAGCCGCACGACCTCCTCCACGTCCACCCGCGCGCCGTTCCGGTAGCAGACGTGGGTGATCGAGACGATCGCGGTGTCGTCGTCGATCTCCCGCGCGAAGTGCTCGAGCGGGATCGTGCCGTCTTCACCGGTCTCCACGTGGACGACGCGGGCGCCGCGCAGTTCCTGCGCGTGCCAGATCTGGCCGACCGTCGGGAACTCCCAGTCGGTGGTGACGATCTTGGAGCGGCGCGCGTAGCGGAGGCCCGTCGCGATCGCGCTCAGGCCGGCCGAGACGGAGGTCGTAACCGCGACCTCGTCCGCGTCCGCCCCGATGAGGCCGGCGAATGCGCGCCGCGCGTCCTCGCTCTTCTCGACCCAGTAGTCCCACGGCGCGCCGCGCTCGTCCCAGTCCTCGAGGTAGCGCTCGTAGGCGTCGCGCACGGCGTCCGAGAGGGCCCCCTGCGAGCAGGAGTTGATGTAGACGCGGTTGCGGAAGATCGGGAAGCGGTGCCGGATGCGGTCCGGGAGCGGGCCGACCAGGAGCGGACGCTCGCGGGCGGGCTCAGCGGGAGCGGCCGGCTCGCCGTTCAGCTGGAGACCGGGGACGTTGCGCTTTGCTCGTAACATCCGTGGAAGTGAACGGTACAAGGACCCTGTGAGTTCCTCTCAGCCGGACCCCTTCCTCTTCTCGTTCAGCACGACCTACTGGTGATCGTTCGACCATGCCGCTCGTGTAGCGGCCGAGGTCGAGCGCGCGGCAGGCCCGCGGCAGCGGCGAAAGCGCCGACTCCGGCTGCGACTCAACGTCCTTACCCTCAACCGTGCCTGGCACCATCGAGGTGGTCGAGCGTGCGCGGGGCAATCAGTGCCGGAGAGCGGCGAAACGCCAGAGCCACGATCGTGGGATCAACCCTCAAGTACCCTCAAGCATGCCTGGCACCGTTGAGGGTGGTTGAGCTTTAGCGCCCGAGGTACGCCTTCTTCAGGTCTTCGTGCTCGAGCAGATCCTTCGCCGGGCCGGTGAGGACAACCTCAACCGTGCCTGGCACCATCGAGGTGGTCGAGAGTGCGCGGGGCAATCAGTGCCGGAGAGCGGCGAAACGCCAGAGCCACGATCGTCGGATCAACCCTCAAGTACCCTCAAGCATGCCTGGCACCGTTGAGGGTGGCTGAGCTTTAGCGTCCGAGGTACGCCTTCTTCAGGTCTTCGTGCTCGAGCAGATCCTTCGCCGGGCCGGTGAGGACGACGCGGCCCGTCTGGAGCACGTAGCCGCGGTCGGCGATCGACAGGGAGATATTCGCGTTCTGCTCGACGACGAGCACGGCGACGCCGGCCTCGTGCACCTGCTTGATGATCTCGAAGTTCCGCTCGACCAGGATCGGCGCGAGCCCCATCGACGGCTCGTCCATCAGCAGGAGCTTGGGCTGCGACATCAGCGCGCGCCCCATCGCGACCATCTGCTGCTCGCCGCCCGATAGCGTCCCCGCGAGCTGGTTCCGGCGCTCGTGCAGAAGCGGGAACAGCGAGTACACCCGCTCGAAGTCCTCCTTCTTCGCGCGCCCGAGCAGGTACGCCCCCATCTCGAGGTTCTCGCGCACCGTCATCGGCGCGAACAGGCGCCGGTTCTCCGGGACGATCGCCATTCCCTGCTTGATCCGGTAACTGGTGTTCTTGCCGGTCACGTCCTCGCCGGCGAACTCGACCGTTCCGGTGCGGGGCTCGACGATCCCGATGACGGTCTTGAGCGTCGTCGACTTCCCCGACGCGTTCCCGCCCAGCAGGCAGACGAGCTCGCCTTCCGCCACCTCCAGATCGACGTCTGTGAGGATGTGGATCTGGCCGTAATAGGTGTTGACACCGCTAAGCCGGAGCAGCATCGGCATCGGCCTCCTCCTCCGCCGCCCCGATCCCGAGATACGCCTCGATGACCTTCGGGTCGGTCGCGACCTGCTCGAACGAGCCCTCCGCGATCTTGACCCCGTGGTCGAGCGCGGTGACGCGGTCGGAGATGCCCTCGACGACGTGCATGTCGTGCTCGATGACGAGGATCGTGTAGCCGCCGTCGTCGCGCAGCTTCGCGATCAGCTCGGTGATCTCATGCGTCTCGACGGGATTCATCCCGGCGGCCGGCTCGTCGAGGAGGAGGATTCTCGGCTCGGCCGCCATCGCGCGAGCGATCTCGAGGCGGCGACGGTTCGCGTAGGAGAGGCTGTACGCGGGCTGGTCCCAGCGGTAGCCCATCAGCCGCTTGCCGAAGAAGGCAAGCTTCTCCTCGGCCCGCTGGTGGATCTCTCGCTCCTCGCGGCGCATGCCCGGCGTCCGGACGATCGAGCGGAACGGGCCGGCCTTCGTCCTGCCGTACTGCGCGGCCATCACGTTTTCCTTGACGGTCATGTTCAGGAACAGGCGCAGCGTCTGGAAGGTGCGGGCGATCCCGAGCTTCGTGATCCGGTGCGGCGCAAGCCCGACGAGATTGCGCCCCTCGAGGCGGATCTGTCCCGCGTCGGGGTGATAAAGGCCGGTGATGAGGTTGAAGAGCGTGGTCTTCCCCGCTCCGTTCGGCCCGATCACGCTCACGATCTCCCGCTCGTTCACGGCCAGGTCGAGGCCGTCGATCACTCGCAGCCCGCCGAACGACTTGGACACGCCTTCGAGCTCGAGCAACGCGGTCATACGATCTCCACGCGCGCGGTACCGAGGAGACCCTGCGGACGAGCCTGCATCAGGGCGATCAGGAGCACGCCGAAGAGGATGAGAGCCGTAACCGCCGACTGCTGGACGAGGACGTTCTCCCACACGACGGCAACCCAGTACAGCGTCGGAATGAGCGCAGCCATGCGCCACCACCCCTTCAGCTGGCTGGTGACCACGATCGCCGCGACCAGGACGATGTACGCCCAGGTCTGGAATCCCGTATGGCCGCTCGGCACGATCACCCAGTTGCGGATCGCACTCGCGGCCGATCCCGCGTCCACGACGGTCCCGTTCGTCCAATCCGAGGAGATCCCGCTCGCGATCGCGTGCACCACGAACCCGAACGCAGCCGTTCCGACGAAGACCGCCGCGGTCCGGCTCCACGGCCTGATCTTCGCCGCAATCAGGAGAATCGCACCGTAGAACAGCCAGCGCTTCAGCTCCGGATGGTCGTTCGAGGGGGCCAGGAACTGGGTGGAGACGTTGATCACGATCGCGCCGAAGAGCACGCCGGCGATGCTCCCGAGCCCGCCCAGGATCACGATCGCGTAGATGGTGATCAGCAAGGCGACGTCGAAGTTCCCGGCGACGACGCCGGTCTGGATCGCGGCGAAGATCGTCCCCGTCAGCCCGGCCGTTCCTGCGCCGAACATGAAGGCGAGGATCTTCAGGCGGTTGACCGGAATGCTCATCGCCTCGGCCGCGAGGGGGTCCTCGCGCAGGGCTCGCCAGGCGCGGCCGGTGCGCGAGTTGTTCAGGAAGTAGAGCCCGACGGCCGCAAGCGAGAAGACGATCAGCAGGAAGAAGTAGTACTGCTTGGTCGAGTGGAGCTTGAAGCCGAAGAAGTTGAGCGGGTCGACGCCGGGGATCCCGTTCGGGCCACCCGTGAGGCCCTCGCCGGCCACCTTCGGGTTCGAGTTGTTCACGAACGCGACGAACGCCTGGGCAAAGAAGAGGGTCACGATCGCGAGGTAGTCCCCGAGCAGGCGCCGAGAGGCGAGACCGAGGATGAGCCCGACGGCGGCCGTGCCGAGCACGATGAGCGGGATCGATGCTTCGGCCTGCCAGTGGAGCCCGTAATGGTTCGACGAGAACAACGCGTAGCCGTAGGCTCCGAACCCGTAGAAGGCGACGTAACCGAGGTCGAGGAGGCCCGCGAAGCCGACGACGATGTTGAGCCCGAGGGCGAGCAGGGCGTAGAGCAGCGTGTACAGGCCGTAGGAGAAGAGCTCCCCCTCGTTCATCCAGAACGGGAGCGTCGAGGCCAGCGCGACGAAGACGATCAGCTTCGCTTCCGCGGGCGAGCCCTCCCAGCCGCGAGAGACGAGTCCGCCGAGCCCGCGCGAGCGCTCGTGCCGCTCCTCGGCGCTCGCCACCCACTCGTCGACGCCGATCTTCGGGCGGCCCGCTGCGTCGGAGGCGTTGGGGGCTGCGGGTCTCTCCGGTTCCGACATCGCTCAGACCTTCTGGATCGTCTTCGCTCCGAACAGGCCGCTCGGCCGCAGGAGCATGAACAGGATGAGAATTCCGAACACCGCGACATCCGACCACTGACCGCCCACGTAGCCGGCCGCGTACGCCTCGGTCACGCCGATGAGCAACCCGCCGACCATCGCTCCGGGGATGCTTCCGATTCCGCCAACGACCGCAGCCGTGAACGCCTTGAGGCCGGCCAGGAACCCCATCAGGTAGTACGTCTCGCCGATGTAGAGCCCGAACATCACCCCGGCCGCGCCGGCGAGAACCGACCCGATGAAGAAGGTCGAGGCGATCACCCGATCGGTGTCGATTCCCATCATCGACGCGGCCTCGCGGTCGTATGAGGTGGCCCGCATCGCCTTTCCGAGCCGCGTCCGGGAGACGAGCAGGGTCAGCGCGATCATCAAGGCGATGCTCGTGCTTACGACCAGCACCTGAACCACGGTCACCGGCCGGCCGGCGACGCTGAACGCTGGCTGGTTCAGCGGGCCTGGAAGGCCCGTATTCGGATCCCCGCCGAGCTGGTACATGGCGTAGTTGAACCGCTCGCCGTGCGTGAGCAGCAGCGCGCTGTTGGCGAGGAAGAACGACACCCCGAGCGCGCTGATCAGCGGCGCGATCCGCGGCGCGTTGCGTAACGGCCTGTACGCGAAGCGCTCGACGACTACTCCCAGCACTCCCGAGCCGAGCATCCCTCCGAGGAACATGAGCAGGATCAGCGGGACCATCGCGATCGTCGGCGCGAGCGGGCCTCCGAGGATCGACAGCACCCCGTATCCGAGGAACGCGCCGACCATGTAGATGTCCCCGTGCGCGAAGTTCAGGAGCTTGAGGATCCCGTACACCATCGTGTAGCCGAGCGCGATCAGGGCATACACGCTCCCCAGCACGATTCCGTTGCGAAGCAGCTCGAAGGCACCTCCCCAGCCGAGCTGGCGAACGGTGTCGATGATGTTCAGGAGCGGAAGATGCAAGGGCAGAAAGATGTCAGAAACACGTGCGGCCCACCGAAATGGGCCGCACGCCGAGCTTCACTCCGATCTACTTATCCCACGCGGGTGTACTTCCCACCGGCGCCGATCTTGAAGATCGCGAAGTCAGCGGTGCCGCCCATGTCGCCGGGGCCCTGCTGCTTTCCCTTGTTCTTGCTGAGGAACTGCACCGGGAAACCGAGCAGCGAGGCTGCCTTCGGCACCTTGATGTTCTTGACGTTGGTGCGCACCTCGGCGCGCGAGGCAGTCCCGTTCTTGCAGGCCTTCATGATCGCCATTGCATTGACGATCGCCGCGGAGTAGGTCGGCAGGCCGAAGGCCTCGTCCTGGCCACCGTGAGCGGCCCTGTATGCCTTGATCTCCTTGCTGTTGAAGTCGACGGGGAACGCCGACACGTAGGAGCCGGCACCGGTGAACGTTCCCGGAGCGAACGTGCCGTCCGAACCGAACACGGTTGCGGTCTTGCCCGCCGCGCGGAGCTGCGTGTAGAAGAGCTGAGCCTTCGGAGGCAGCTGCCACGGGATGTAGACGATCTGGGTGTTCGACGGGATGCGGGTGATCACGGACGAGAAGTCCGAGACCGTCTGGGCCACGTGATCGCGCCCGACGGTGTAGCCGGACTTCGCCTTCAGGTTGCTCTCGACCTGGTCGGCGAGCCCCTGGCTGTAGGACTCCTGGTCGTCGATGATGTAGACCCGCTTCTTCTTCAGCTTCGAGGCGATGTAACTGGCCACGCGGTCGCCCTGCTGGCCGTCGTTCGGGACGGTCCGGAAGAAGTAGCCGGCCGGCGTCTCGCGCTGGTCGCCACCGACGGACCGGGTGAGCAGAACACGCGTCGCCGATCCGGAAACGACGGCGAGGCCGGCGCTCTTGAAGACCGCGACGGTGTCCTGCACCTCCTGGCTGCCGGCGGGGCCGACGAGCCCGAGGATGCTCGAGTTGGACGCGAACTGGTGCGCGACCGCGAGCGCCGCTGCCGTGTCAGGCAGCTTCGTGTCGCCCTGGACGAACTTGACCTTGTCCTTGGGATGTGCCTTGTTCCACCGCGTCTGGAAGAACTGGGCCCATCGGAACTGCTGCTGGCCGATCGATGCCGCCGGGCCGGTGGCCGGGTACGCGATACCGATCGTTCGCGTGGTCCCGCACGTGACGAGGGCGTTCGCCAGGCCGGCCGATCCCGTCGGCGCTTGCAAGGCGTTCGTCGCGCTCGACGCGCCCGTCGCCGCTGTTGCGAGCACGGCGAGAACGCCGAGCATCGCAACGATTGACAATTTCTTCATTCTTTCCTCCTCAATGGGTGATGCGCATATGTTGCCGCATATGGTGTGAGACTCCGATTCGCGTCATTCGTTTGCCTCGTAGGCACGTGACGCAGGGTCGCCCGAGGGGTGGAAAACACCAAGGACACGCATCGGTGTGTCGCCTTCATTCTCGAGCGCGTGTTCCAGGAGCGGCGGCAGGTGCAGGCACGTTCCGGGCTCGATCGGGAGCGTTCGACCCTCGACGTGAACCGATCCGCGACCGTCCAGCACGTAGATGACCTCGTCGTAGACATGGCTGTGATTCGGCGTCCGGCCGGGTGGGATCATCCCGATGAACTGGGTCACGTCCGGGGAGCCCGTGTCCCGGTGCACCAGGTAGCGGAACTCCCGATCCTTGCCGGCAGGGAGCGGTGGGCGTTCCCGGTAGCGGACGACCCGTGGATCGGGCGGAGCGAGCTTCCCGTCGGGCGGCCAAGTCGTGACGAGCACCGCCACGAGCTCCTCCGGCCCCGCGTTGTCGATCACAAAATGCTCGCCCGGGCGGAGATATGCACCCGATTCGGGCTCGAGCTCGTGGGTCTCCCCGCCGACGTCGAGCGTCGCCCGGCCGGATACGACATAGAGGATCCCCTGCAGGCCGTCGAGTTTCTGCTGGCGCGACCGCCCCGACGCGAAGCGGATGATGCGCTGCTCGAGCCGGTCAGACCCCCGGGAAGGATCGAGCGTGACCCGTATCTCGGCGGTGTCTACGCCGGCCCGGTGGCCCCGGACGTCGCTCTCGTGAACCACGTGTGCGCGCACGCCTGCATTTTGTCATTAGCTTCGAGTAGGTGCAATTAGCTTTTACTGACAGAAGCGCCGGATTAGTGATGTCCACCAGCTGAGGTCGCGACAGCTTCCGCTCGACGTGGATACGCGGCCAGCTCGAAGGTCCAGAAGTCCACGGTGCCAGGCACCCTTGAGGGTGGTTGAGGGTTGGTGCGGATTAGAAGAAGAACTGGCTCCACGCCGACCACCAGTCGTCGGCGCGGGAGACGATCGTTCGCGCGTCCAGCTGCTCGACTCCGGTCTTGCGGCCGTATTCGCGGGCTGCGTTGGTGACCTTGAACTCGACCTTGATCTCGGCCGGGCGGCCCGGGACGTATGGGTCGACCGCGTTCAGGTCCTTCAGTGCCTTCTTCGCGCCCTCCTCGATCACCTCGCGCGCCCGCTGGGCGGGAAGCTGACGTGCACTGAAGCTGCCCAGGCCCCACTTGACCGCGACGGTCGTCAGTCCCTCCCCGAGCAGCTCCTTCCCCTCCCGGCAGACCGCCTCGTCACCGGTTACGAGCAGCACGGGGCAGCTCCATTGGCCGCACAGCGCCGCGTTGATCCCGGTCTCGCCGACGAGCGTCCCGTTGAACCACAGGTTCTGCCACTGCTGGCCCGAGACCGTGTGGTTCATGACGCCGTCAGGGGTCCCCGCCATCGCGTGCATCCCGACGAAGAGCGCCGCGTCGCAACCCTCCTCGAGGAAGCCGGTGTACTCGGTCCACATGTCCTGCACCACGAACTCGCAGTCGGAGTCGAGCGCGTCCGGGATGAGCGAGTTGAAGCTCCAGCCCTTCCCAGCGCCGTGGCAGTCCATGACCACGATCTCCTTCGCGCCGCCTGCCTTCGCCCCGCGGACGGCCGCGTTGATCTCCTCCGTGTACAGCCGGCGGCCCTCCTCGTACATCGGATCGCCGCCCGTCACCTGCTCCCACTTGACGATTCCGGAGACGCCTTCCATGTCGCTGATGATGTGGACGCGCATGCTTGTAGCCTCTCAGCGTGGAGACCGGACTGCAAGGGAAGCGTGTGCTGGTCACGGGCGCGTCGGGCGGGATCGGCTCCGCGTGCGCCCGCGCGTTCGCCGCCGAGGGCTGTGAGCTCGTCCTCCACTTTCACCGCGGACGCGACCGCGTGGAGGCTCTGCAGGCCGAGCTCGGCGGCGCGACGGCAATCGGGGCAGACCTGACGAAGGAGGACGACGCGGAGCGGCTGTTCGCGGAGGCCGGACGCCTCGATGTCTGTGCCGCGGTCGCGGGCGTGTGGCCGCAGGGCGACCTTCCGGTCTGGGAGCTTCCGCTCGAGCGCTGGGAGGAGACGCTTCGGGCGAACCTGACCGCAACGTTCCTGACGGCGCGCGGCTTTCTGCGCGGGGTCGCGCAGTCGGGGCACGGAAGCCTGGTCATGATCGCGTCCACCGCCGGGCTGTTCGGGGAGGCGGGACACGCCGACTACGCCGCCGCGAAGTCGGGCATCGCCTACGGCCTGCTGCTGAGCCTGAAGAACGAGGTCGTGCGCGTCGCTCCCCGCGCACGCATCAACGTCGTGTGCCCCGGGTGGACGTACTCGCCGATGACGCGGGGGGCGATCGACGAGGAGCTCGTC